>CAZTDK010000805.1:0-3195 GCA_964611965.1 uncultured Binatia bacterium (SeqCode)
GAGAATCTCCGAGGTCGCCGCGCCGGGTGCCGCCTGGAAACGGACGCCGAGCCAACCGTTGCCGTTCTCGTGCCGCGAGAAGCGGCGCGTGGCCACCGTGTCGGCAAACACGAAGAAGCTGGTTGTCGCCCCGCGGCGCGCGCCCAATTGCTGTCCGAGCAAGGCAAACTCGCAGTCCAGCATCGCTTCGAGCCGTCGGCGGCTCACGTAGTGATCGGTCGGCCCGTAAGTGGCATCACTGACGGCCATGTCATACGCCGAGATGGTTTTCGCAACCGTTCCTGAGGCGCCGCCGACACGGAAGAACCACCGGCCGACCTCCTGTCCAGCGCCGATTTCGGCGAATGTACCGTAGCGTTCGGCATCGAGATTGATGCGCAACGCCTTGTCGTGCGTGCTCGGAGCAGCCGGCGGTCGCATGGACAACTCAGCGGATGACGAAGGGGACATCGTCCGCAGCCGTGTGCGGCCCTGCCGACCGCGATCGTTTCGGTGGTGTCACGTCGTGCCCTCCCGCTTGCCGTGCCGAGATTTCCACGTGCTCAGGTGCAGATCAAGAACGGGAAGGGGGCGCGCAGCCGCAGCCGCGAAGGGCAATACCCCAATCGTCCCGACTGTCCGGATTATCTGCGTCCTGATGCCTAGACTTAACTGGGTGCGGCTGCTACAAGGACCCTCTGATTCATGTTCAAGCCCAGCTGTTTCTCGCGAGGGAGCGGCTTATTCACTGCGCCTGAACAAGCTGCCGGGTTACTGAGAAGCCGTACCCGGAGAGATTTCCAGTCGTTTCGGAGGCACTCTGTGGCTGGGGTGTCGGCAAAGATCAGGTAAGTCGGGTCGCTCAGGGCGGTTCGACATGAGGAGGAGAGATTTTGTCATACGTGTCCAATGTTGCCCATGTTGAAGGTGGCTCCGGCACACTGGTGATGCCGGCCCACAGCCCGTACGACCGCCAGATGCTGCGCGAGCACGTCAACATGCTTGCCGGCCGCGTCCCTACGCTGACACTTGGCGTGCATGGGGTTCGCTGGACGGTCAGTCGAGGCCACTCGACCAACTCGCATTGCACAACGTGTACGCAAACCATGGGGCGCCTCATCTGCAGCCGCAATGGAGATGTCGACACCTCGTGTCTCGACTGTGCAATGCGCCCTGGGCACCACGCACGTGAGAAGTGGGGGAACTCATGATTGCCAATGAGCGGCCGCGAAGCGACGGTGATTCACCCGAACGATCCCAACCCGACCGCCGGCGCTCGCGCCGCGGACATGCCCTGACCGTCATGGTTGACGATCGCGGAATCGAAGCGGCGTTACGGGTCTTTAAGCGGCTCATCATGAAGGAAGGTCTGCTCAAGGACATCAAGCGGCATGCCCACTTCGAAAAACCTGGAGATCGGAAGCGTCGCAAGACGCGCGAGGCCATTCGCCGTCGACGCCGGCAGGCTGCACGCACCCGCGAGCGTCTTGGAGACCGCGAATGAGTAAAGATGATTTGCTGCAGATTCCTGGGACTGTCACCGAGATCATGGCTGGTGGCTATTTCCGTATCGCCGGCGACAAGGGGCGCCAATTCATCGCCCGCATCAGTGGCCGCCTGCGCCGCTTCCACATCAAAGTCATTCCCGGCGACCACGTGACTATAGCCGTTTCGCCCTACGACCCAACCCACGGCCTGATCGTCCACCGCGGCTAACCTGCGGTCGGCGTCCTTTGAGCTGATTCCGCCGACACAGCATTGATAGATGCGCGGCGCTCCCGGGGCGCCGTTGGGTGCTGTAGGAGCAGGTTGCTTGACTCCGCCCGTGCGCGCCCCTACGATCCGCCGTTCATGCGCGCGCTGATCATCTTTCTCGCTTCCGCCGGCTACGTCGGCTACATCCCCGTTGCTTCCGGGACGTTTGGATCCCTGGTAGCCATCCCGCTGTTCCTCGGGTTCGACGCACTACGCGCCGCTTCGGTGCCGCTCTATCTGCTCGCCTTTGTCGCCAGCGTCGGCGGCGCGTGCTGGATCGCCGGCAAGGCGGAAGAATATCTGCACGAGCACGACAGCCACAAGATCGTCATCGACGAGGTCGTCGGCTATCTCGCGGCCACCTTGTTCCTTGCGCCAACGTGGCCACACATCATTCTGGCATTCTTCATCTTCCGAGCCCTCGACGTCATCAAGCCCTTCCCCGCCGGCTACATCGACGAGAACTTCCCCGGGGGCTACGGCGTGACTCTCGATGACGTCGTGTCGGGCTTGTACACGAATCTGCTGCTCTGGGTACTCGTTGGGATCGGGGTGATCGCATGATCCGAACCGCGGCGATCCTCAGTACCGGTGACGAGCTGACCACGGGGCGCACGTTGGATACCAACGCCAACTTCATCGCTGACAAGCTGGTCGCGGCGGGCTTCGATGTCGTTGCGATCATGGTGGTCGGCGATTACCCCGAGCGCATCGTCTGGGCGTGGCGGGAAGCGCTGCGCTACGCCGACGTCGTTATCTCCACCGGCGGCCTGGGTCCGACGGCGGACGACCTGACGACTGAAACCGTCGCGCAGCTCACCGGCCGCTCGCTCGTCATGGATCACGCCGTCGCCGAGCGCATCCGGCAGATGTTCGCAGCGATGAACCGCACCATGCCGGAGAACAACCTCAAGCAATCCCAGTTTCCAGAGGGAGCCGCGGTCATTCCCAACGCACTGGGGACGGCGCCGGGTTTTCGCCTCGACCTGGACACCGAGCACGGCACGCGCCACCTCATCGTCCTTCCCGGCGTACCGCGCGAGATGAAGCCAATGATCGAGGAGCAAGTGATTCCCTGGCTCGAGCAGCACCGGGGGAGTAACCAGGTGTACCTCGGCCACGTCTTCCAAACCTTCGGCATTAGCGAGTCGGCGCTCGACGAGTTGGTCGCCGGCGCCGTGGCGCCCGAGGAGGGGCGCATCGCCTTCCGCGCCGCCTTCCCGCAAATCTCCGTGCGTCTCACCGTTCACGGCGCGCCAGAGGTGGTGCCGCAACGGCTGGAACAGCTCGCCGCGCGGCTCCGCGAGCGCATCGGCACCTATGCCTACGGTGAGGGCGACACGACGATGGAAGCCGTCGTCGGCCAGATGCTTGGCGCGCGCGGCATGAAGCTCGGCGTCGCCGAATCGTGTACCGGCGGGCTGATCGGCCACCGCCTCACCAACGTCCCCGGCAGCTCGC
>CAZTDK010000806.1:0-3185 GCA_964611965.1 uncultured Binatia bacterium (SeqCode)
CGCCGAACAGCACGGTGCGGAAGAAGGTCGGCACCAGCAACGGCTGGCGCTCCAGTCCTCGCCCGAAGCGCAACAGATCTCCCAGCATGATGACCTTGGCCAAGATCGCCGCCTCGACCAGCGGCACCCAATAACTCAAGTAGAGGATGTCATACTCCGCCAGAATCAAACGGCGATACCAGGCAAAGGCGACGAGAAAGAAGGCCAGGTACACGAAATTGAAGTAGTACTCGACCATTTCATCGACGAGCTTCCGCTTCCAGCCGACCAATTTGGGGTGCATTGCGCTCACCTATGCTTGGCGTGCCCTTGCCTGACTGCTGGCCAATTCCTCGGCGAGGATCGGTACTCCCAGGTTGCACGCCTGCACGCCCTGGACGACACAGAGCTTGAGCACTTCCATGATCTCTTCCATCGTCGCGCCGGCTTGCAGGGCGTTGTGGATGTGCCGCCGCGTGCCGGGTGCGTACATGTGCGTGTACGACGCGTCAAAGGCGACGCTCAACAATTCGGTTTCCTTGGGCGGCATGACGCCGCTGCCATAAATACCCGCGCCGGTGGCCATGAATTCGTCGGTCCAGAGCGGATCGAGTTGATAAAACGGGTCCCACGCCGCGTTCCATTGCCCGATCGCTCTCATCTCGTCGCAGGCGGGCGTCGCCGCGGGAGGCTTTGGCGCTGGCCGCTTGCCCGCGGCTTTTGCTTCCTCGAGCAGAATCGGCGCGCCAAGACTGCACGAGTGGATAGACATCACCGACGCACATTTGAGGACGAACATTATTTCCGCCCGGGTCGCACCGGCATCGAGCGCCGCCCGGATATGTCGGCGCGTCCCGTCGGGGTTGAGATTGGTGCAGGCAGCGTTCAGCGCGACCCCGACCAATTCGACGAACTTGCGCGATAGGACACCCGAAGTCCACGGATTGGTCGTCATTTTCGCGCAGGCCTCGGCCCATCCGGGATCCCACTCGCGCAGTTGATCCAAAGCACTGTCCCAAGGTCCGGTCGGTGTGGGTTGATCTGAACTCGCCATCATTTCTCCTTGCCGAGTCTCCCTGCCACAGGGTGGAGTCCGGTCCAATCGCGGACCGGACTCCGTCTGCGTTTCTGAGGTGGGGAGTTTTACAGGATGCTCGTCGGATTCGAAGGCGCCGTGGCCTTGGGCAGGCGCCCGTCAGTCTCGTACGCCAAGAACCCCTTCTGGCCTTCGGTGCGATTCGGCGGCAGACCCAGATTGAAGAGCGTCTCTTCCACGGTGTCGTACCAGACGCCGATCTTCATTATCTTGCGCGCCTCGTCGGCGGATGCCACCTTGCGGCCGAACTGCTCGCTCTGCTTGACGGCCCACTCGACCTGCTTCACGGTCGGCCAGCGCTTCTTGTTCATGTCCCAGATGTTGTCCTCGATGCCGACGCGCACGTGAGCACCGAGAATCGTTGCCAAAGTCTGAATCGCGACGTTGCCGCGCATGCTGCTCCAGAAGGTCACGCTGGACGCACCGTGTGGCGTGCGGCGAAGAATCTCCATCCAGTCGAAGGGATTGCGGCCCATCGAGCCGCCGCCGTAGCCGCACAGCGCGACGTTCATCGGCCCCATGTAGACGCCGGTCCGAATCAGTCGCTCGATGATCTCGAGTTGGTGGACGTGGCCCGGCACGAAATAGGGTTGAATGCCGTTCTTGCGCAGCCGCTTGAGGTGCTCGACGTAGAAGGCCGGCGTCGAATCGACGACCATGCCGCTCCAGGCCGCGGCCACCTTTGGGTCCGCCAGGTGGGTTCCGTCCGCATCACCGGGGATAAAGGCTTGCGTGATGTCCCAGAGCGTCGTGCCGGTCGTGATCGTGATGCAGTCCGGCTTCGGATTGAGCTCCGTCAGCATGTGGCGGGTGTCGTAGTCCAGCCACTTGGCCTTGGCGTCCGCGGTGTGCGGCGCAAAGGAAATCGACCCGCCGACCTGGATGATCATCTTCGGCACCGCCTGCCGGACGCGCGCGAGGAGCTCGTTGTACTGGTCGAAGTTGCTCGAGCCCTGGCCCGTCTTGGGATCGCGCACATGAAAATGCAGCACTGTGGCGCCCGCGTTGTAGCAGTCGACCGCCGCCTGCACCTGTGCATCCCAGGTGACAGGAAGGTCTTCGACATCGCCCGGCAGCCACTCGGGGCCGTACGGTGCCGCCGTGATGATCGTGGGCTGCATGTTTTCGGGAAACAGTGAGTCGTCAGTGAAGTACATTCTCGTTCTCCTTTCGCTGAGTAGAAGTTCCAACATCCATTAATGCGCAGCGGTCGAGTCGTTGGCGACCTAGGTTGTGTCTGTGTTCATCTTCTTCCTCCGCTGCTCGCATCCCGACTCTAGTCGCGTCCAGCTTGGGCGCCCAAAACGCCATCGATGGTCGGCAGAAGGTCCGTCGCGATAGCCCTTGTCAGCACAAAGCCATCCGCTCCGCATTCGATCACCGCCCGCCGTACGCTCGGCTCGTCGTGAAAGCTGATGACGATCAGCTTCATTTGCGGGCAACGGCGGCGAAGCCGTTGCAGCCATTGCAGGCTGCTGTCGCGCGTCAGCGAGATGTCCACCACCGCCATCTCCGGTTGCAGCCGGCTGGCGCTTTCTTGCAGTGAGGCTTCGTCGGCGACCATAACCACCGTCCTGAACAGGGTTTCAAGCAAGCCGCGCACGCCTTCCGTCAGACCGTGGTGACGATCGGCAAGCAGCACGCAGTCAAAGGCCTTCTCCGTCGTCATGCTGATTTCCGCGTCGCTCGACGGAGAGACCCTTAGCCCGCTTCGAGTGGGTTATGACCTCGCAAAATTACGGGGTTTAGAGGTGAAAACTTACGAAGTGGGGAGCGGCCCCCTCCCTCGCCGCACGACAAATGCTCAGATCGCCACGATGCCGTGCTTGATGGCGAAGTGCACGAGCTCGGCGCTGGCACGCACGCCGAGCGCTTCCATCATCTGATACTTGTGAAACTCCACCGTGCGCGCCGAGATGTCGAGCGCCGCGCCGATTTCCTTCGCGGACCGACCTTCGGCGACCAACTGCAGAATCTCGCGCTGCCGCGGCGTCAGCAACGCGACGGGATCGCTGCCGCTTTCGGGCCCCTGTCGCATGGCTTGCAGCACCTCCCCGGCCAGCGCGGGAGTCAGATAGGTTTTGCCTTTCACCGCCGCCCGGACGGCATC
>CAZTDK010000807.1:0-3182 GCA_964611965.1 uncultured Binatia bacterium (SeqCode)
GGCTTGGGGGCTTGGGGGCTTGGGGGCTTGGGGGCTTGGGGGCTTGGGGGCTTGGATGCGGCTGTGCATTGCAGGTGGAAGCTTTCCAAGCCCACAAGCCCACAGGCCCTCAAGCCCAACACCGTCCCGCCGCACACGTCCCTCCGCGTCAAACGTATTTTCCAATGATGATTCGGAGGTCGCGCTTGACGTCATCAGGAATACGCGCGCGATCGGTGATGATCGCGTGTTCGAGCGCCGTGGCGCACGCGCAGGCGCGCGGGCTGTGTACCTGCGGCACGGCGGCGGCGATCACCCGTTGCGCCATCGCAACGTTGTCGTTCAGAATACGCAGGATGTCGCCGATGACGACGTCGGCCTCGGTCGCGTGCCAGCAGTCATAGTCCGTGGCTAGCGCCAGCGTGGCGAAGCAGATCTCCGCTTCGCGCGCCAGCTTGGCTTCTTGCAGATTGGTCATGCCGATGACATCGGCGCCCCACTGCCGATAGAGCTGCGACTCCGCCCGCGTCGAGAACTGCGGACCTTCCATACAGACGTAGGTACCACGAGAATGTACCGGCGTACCAAGGTGCTGCGCCGCATCGATCAAGGCCTTCCCGAGCAGTGGACAAAACGGATCGGCGAAAGCCACGTGCGCAACGATACCGTCACCGAAGAACGTGCTCGGGCGCTGCGTGGTGCGGTCGATGAGCTGATCGGGGACGACGAGATGCCCCGGTCGGATGTCTTCACGCAAGCTGCCGACGGCGCCGACCGCGATGATCCATTCGACACCGAGCTGCTTCATGCCGAAGATGTTGGCGCGGTAATTTACCTCCGTTGGCAGCAGCCGATGCCCGCGACCGTGCCGCGGCAGAAAGATCAGACGGCTGCCGGCGAGGGTACCGCAGACGTACTCATCCGACGGCGCACCGAACGGGGTGGTCAGCGGGACGCGCTCGATGTCCTCGAGCCCGACCATGTCGTACAACCCGCTGCCGCCGATGACGCCGACCCTATGCATCGCTCCCCTATTTCTGGATGATCGTCAAGCGCGGCCCACTGACCATCTCCAACCTGGAAACCGCCGGCAGCACATCGCCGTCGATCATGTAGTGGGTCAAGCGCGGAAACTCAACCAGGACATGCTGCGCGAGGTTGTCGTATAACGAGGTCACGTCGAGCGGCCACCCGCGCCGCAACTGCTGCAGCCGTGTCACCACCTGCGTCGCCCGTAAGCGCCCGGCGAGCAGATGGAAAAAATGCGGCTTGCGCGTCGCCAGGTAGGTGGCGTGAAACCCGAGACCGATGTCGGTGATACTGCTGGCGTAGACGAGGTTGAAACGCCGGTGCGGGACACGTTCACCATCGCAGTCAATGTCGGCTTCAAGGTGCTGCAATATGCCGCGCGCCAGGGCCGTCCCGAAAACTGCGGACGTCATGGTGCGCGTAAACCACTGCGCCGCCGCCCACGGGCCGCGGCCCTTGCCACCGTAGTACACCTGCAGGAAATTCACGATCGAGCCGGCACCGACCATGAAGCCATAGTGCCCACCGTCCACCTTGATCAGCTGTCGCTCCGTCAGCTCGAACGGCCGCCCGGCACGGTAGTCGGCCACCGCCGAAGCCAAGATGCGTTCCGGACTGCCGTGCCGGCACCCGACCGAGCGCGCAATGGTGTTCATCGAACCGGCACGGAGCGGAAGGAAGCGTGGCAATGGTTCCTCGCGATAGGCACGGACCATCGCCGACATGGTGCGGAAGAAGCTGCCGTCGCCACCGCAGATCGCCAGCACCTCGATCTGGTGATCGCGAAATTCGTGCGCCAGCTGTTCCATCTCCTCGAGCGACCCGGTCTCGTGAACCAAGCCATCCGATCCGACGGTCGTGGTAAACCGTTGCACACGTTCTCGCTCGCGCCGATTCTTTCCAGCGTGCGGATTGATGACGACGCCGAAGCCAGGCACGGCTACGCCACGGGCTCCTGAGTGCGGGTCGAGGATTCCTGCACGGGCTTCGGCGCGCCGCGCGAACGCCTCCGGGGCACCTCAGCCGCGCCGCTCAGGGCCAGCTGTCCGCACGCCGCCTGAATGTCGCGCCCGCGGCTACGGCGGATGGTCGCGTTGAGACCCGCGGCCAGCACACGCTCCTGGAAACGCTGAACCGTCGCCTCGGAGGAGCAGGCGAACCCGGCGTCGGGAAACGTGTTGAACGGAATGAGGTTCACCTTGGAGCGAATGCCGCGCAGCAAGCGCGCCAGGCGCGTGGCATCCTCGGGCGAGTCATTCACGCCGGCGAGCATCACATATTCGAAGGTGATGCGCCGCCGTTGTGGGATCGGCAGCGAGCGGCACATGGCCATCAATGTCGCCAGCGGGTAGCGCCTATTGACCGGCATGAGCGGGTCGCGCTGCGCATCGGTGGTGGCACTCAGCGAAACCGCCAGGTTGACGTTGGTGTCACCGACCAGCCGCTGCATCGCGGGTACCAGCCCGACCGTGGACACCGTAATGCGGCGGGCTGACAGGCCGACGCCCCACTCGGCGCCGAGGATCTCGATCGCCTGCACCACCGCATCGTAGTTCGCCAACGGCTCGCCCATCCCCATGAACACGATATTGGAGATGCGTTCATTGGGACGCAGCTGCGCCTGCGCGGCGAGCACCTGGCCGACGATCTCGGTCGCCGACAGGTTGCGCAGCAACCCCAGCCGCGCCGTGGCGCAGAAGGCGCACGCCATACCGCAGCCGGCCTGCGAGGAGATGCACAACGTCAGCCGCGGCGGATCGGGAATCAGGACCGCCTCGATCGCGGCACCTTCATCGAGCTGGAAGAGCAGCTTGCGGGTGTCGTCGTTCGAGTGAGCTACGACCGTGGGTGTCAGCGCCGGCAGCGCGAAGCCGGCCGCCAGCGCGTCACGCAGGCCTTGCGGCAGGTTGTTCATTGCCGCGAAGGACGGCGCGCGGCGGCGATACACCCACGAGAGAATCTGCGTGGCGCGGTACGCCGGGAAGCCGCGCTCCGCCAGCCAGAGCCGCAACGCGGCAGGCGTCAACGCCCACCGGCCCAGTCCTGCATCCGTGCGGCCACCTTCCTCAAGGGCCACTGCGGGCTGCCCTTGCAAGACGTGGTGCTCAGCGCGGGCAGATGTCGGCCTGGCTAAAGAAAAAGCTGATTTCCCAGGCAGCGGTGTCGGGCGCATC
>CAZTDK010000808.1:0-3181 GCA_964611965.1 uncultured Binatia bacterium (SeqCode)
CACATCGCGGTCTTGCCCAGGCCCAGTCCGCCCCAGGCTTCGGGGATCGTCAGCAAGCTCGTCGTTCCCGTGCGTACCCGTATCGGCACGATGCGCTCGGAGCCGCTGCCTTCACGCCCCGGGGCCAGGAAGGTGATGGCGACGCTGGTGTCGTCGACGCGTACGGGATGCGGCACATAGTGCGGCGAGGTGTAGCCGACCTGCTTGAATAGCCGTTGGCGGAAGGCCACCAGATTCAGCTCGGCATCGACAAACAACGACCACAGGTACTCGCCGAGGTCTTGCCGCTTGAGCCGCGCCTCCTCGCGCAGGCGCTGCAACGCGCCGCTGCTGTAGCCTTCGCGGTCACTGAGGCGCGCCAGGTCGCTAGGCTGCACGAGCATCAGCAGGCCTTCGGGGGTTTGGCTGGGTGGCGCGTCCGGTCCCAGCGCGCGTGCCGTGATCGGCTGGTCCGCGTAGTCGGCTTCCAACACCATCGCGAAGCGGTCGCCATGTTGGGAAAACTTCCCGAAGCCGCGGCGTGTGTTCAAGAGTGCCACCCGCGCCGCGCCGCATACCCGCAGCTGGCCGAACGACTCCAGCCCAAGACCGCTCATCAGCGAGCCGTAGCCAATGACCAACACGTCGGAAGAGAGCACTCGAGAAGCCAAGGGACCGATACACTGGCAGACTCTGGGGGGACAGACAACAGATCACAGACGACAACGAGACAAGGGTGTGCGACAAATCTGTGGGGAGATCCTGACAATGGCAGAATTTGTTGGGGGGGCTGGCTATAGCTCTCCAACCAGATCGCGGGCCAATTTCCGCTCACCCAGAGGCTCTCGAAGGGTGAGCGCAATCTTGGCAGGGTGCCCCGTGCAAGGTACGGTTGTCGAACAGGGAAACGTAATGGCGTGTTGGGTCTGCATCCTGCAGTGTGCTGATGATTCGTACTACGTTGGCCACACGGACAATCTGAAGGCACGAGTGGCGCAGCATGATTCAGGAGAGGTCGTGGGGTAGAACCGCCGGCCGGTGCAGTTGGTCTACTCTGAGAGCTTTGCTACGCGGGAGGAAGCCTTTGCAGCTGAGCAACAGCTCAAGGGCTGGAGTCGCAAGAAGAAAGCAGCGCTAATCGACGGCGATTGGGAACAGGTGCGGCTGCTTGCCGGGCGGCGCTCCCCCTCGACATGATCGCAACAGTGTCCCCAGCGGGCGCTCGCCCTTCGAGAGCCTCAGGGTGAGCGGATGAGTCAATCCGTGCAACCCACAAATTTGCCACCTGCAAATTTGTCGCACGCCTATGAGACAACAGACGAGACGACGGACAACAGACAACGGATCGGAGAGCACCGACTCAACCGGCCGGGGCAGAATTTTCCGCTTTTGCTTCACGCCTGCCCTGCGCTATGTGTGACTGGCCTTTGGCTGTGCTGGGCCGCGGGTCGAATGTGCAGGCCGCGGGCTCCGGGAAAGGAGGGTTGGATGCATCTCATCATTGGTACGCTTGTCGGGCGGTGGTACGTGACCGCGTTCGGCTTGGCGTTCCTGTACTACGGCTGGAACCTGCTGGGCGCGCGTAAGATCCTCATCTACTCGGTCGGGTCGGTAGCCGTGGCGGCGCTGGCGGAAAACGCGTCGGTCCATTGGGGCATCCCCTACACCCAGTACGCATTCAACGAGAGTTTGCGGAGCAGTGAGTTGTGGTTGTTCGACGTGCCGCTGATGGTTCCACTCAGCTACAGCTTCGTCATGTTCTTCGCGTTCGCCGCGGCGCGCCTCGTCGCGTCCGGGCCCTGGCGGACTGTCCCGCACTCGCCTAGCGCGGCGCTTGGTCTCGCCATCGTCTTTGCCACATGGTCGACGTGGAGCCTCGACCCGGTCAGCCAACGCGGCGCCGCCTGGTACCTGGGCGATCTCTTTCATTACGCGCATCCCGGGTTCTGGTTTGGACTGCCGCTTTTGAGCCAGGTCGGCTGGCTCTTCGTCAGCGCGCTGCTGTGTGGTGGACTGGCCCACCTGACACGCGACGAGAAGAACCAACCGGTCGCTTCCCTGATGCAGCATCCGCTCTTGCCGTGCCTCATCACGTTCGCGGTTTCGACGTTGCACGTCTCGATCGTCGCTTTGTTCATTGGTGAAACGACGCTTGGCGGCGCCGGGTTGATTATCTGGCTGCCCGTGGCTGCCGTGGTCGCGGTGCTCTGGCCACAGCTGCGGCCGGCGGCGGCGACACGCCTGTCGCTGTCGCCTGTGGAATCACGGCGCGTCGCGGCGGACCGCGATGTGGCGGCGCACTCGTCCCGGCCGGCGGCGTGAGGAAGTGACGAGTGATGAGTGATGAGCCTGGAACCGATGGCAGGTTCCTTCTCGTCACCCATCACTCGTCACTCGTCACTGAAATCGTAGTGCCATACCGATGCGCTGGCGTGATGTCGGCGTGAGCGTCACCGTGAGGACCTGACCGGCCTGGCTAACCGTGCCGGTGCCGACTGCGGCATTGGCGAACTGGAAGCCGTCGGGTACGTACACGCGGAAGCGATATTCGAAGGGCACGGCATTGACGGGTCCCTGGTCGACGTCGAAAGTCAGGTGCAGCGTTCGGTTCTGGGTGTCCCAGCGCTCGTCCACCAGATCGGTTGCACCCTGCGTGAAATGCCGATTGTCGCCGAGGAACTGCGGGTGGCCGGTGACGGCGCGGAGCGCAATTGTGGCGTGGCCGTGCGCCGGCACGGTTTGGCTCAGTGTGCCGCGCACGACGCCGAGGAACGTTTCCGACCAGAACTCCTGCGCCAGGAAATCGCGGTCGCGCGCCAGACCAAGCGTCCCGAGGTCGATGTCGTAGCGCCGCTCGGCGTCGGCGATCTCCTGCGTCGCGTTGTCGGCGGCGTAATCGTAATTCCGTCCCCAGTTGAGCAGGCCGAGCACGTGCCACTGTGCCGCCGAGCCGGCCAGTGAGCCGCTGATGGGCAGGCTCCATTCCTCGGGATACATCCGTGTGAACAGATCGAGCGGGCGCGCCGTTGCCGGATAGATCGGGAGCAGCGTGCGCCAGATCTGGATCTGCTCGGGCGTCAACGTGCGCAGATCTTCGCCAAACTTGACGATCGATCCGGTGAGGCCCATGAAGGAGGTGAGTGTGGTGGCCTCTTCGAGGGTCACCGGCGGATCGGGCTGGCTGGTGTCGGTGCGGAAGAAC
>CAZTDK010000809.1:0-3175 GCA_964611965.1 uncultured Binatia bacterium (SeqCode)
CACAGCCGCATGAGCGTGTCATCCAGCAGCGGCTGCGGATCGAGCACCGCAACGATCGGCTTCAGCTTGGGATGCGGCGACGTCTCCAGAAGCGCGACGACGATACCCACGGCACGCCGCGCCCCGAGCGGCACCAGCACACGGACGCCGGGGCGCACCGCCGGCTGCAGCGCCAGCGTAATCGTGTAGTCGAGCGCCGGCGTGTCACCGGCGGAGGGCACGAGGATGACACGCGCCACTGCCGGTGCGTTGGATTGGGGAAAGGACATCGAACCTGGAGACCACCGTGCTCTGGGAAGAACTAGCACGGCGGCTACCGCGACAACCACCCGGACACAAGACAACACGCTGCAGAAGGTGGCGCTGGTGCACCCGGCGCCACTGACGGTTCAGTCGCGGCAGTCGACAAAAGATTCGGACCATCGCGCGTCGGCCCTACCGATCTCGTCGCAGGCTGAAGACCTGCGACTACAGCACAGGGGCCCCCCCAAGGCAGCAGGCCTACGCACTCTCGTCGGAACATCGAGCGCGCGCAGCGCGTCCCGCAGCGGCGCCGGCTTCGAGGATTTCCACGACTCGCTGGGAATACTCACCGGCGCTCGGTGCCGGCACTCCGGTGCGTATGGATGTCAGAAACGCCGCCGCCGCCAGGGCGAGCGGCTCTTCCGCACCGCCGCGGATGCGTGCGGTGGCCGCAAACGTCGGAATGGGCACCACGTTGTCCGCAACCGTCTTCGGGTCGGCCACCTCGTATTCGAAGAGCTCGAGCGCACGCTGCCCGAAGCGACCTTCGTAGTGGAGCAGTCCATTGCTGCCGACGATCAGGAGGCGGGCCGCCTTCAAAGGCGAAAGCCAGCTCACAGAGATGTGCGCAGAAACGCCGCCGCTCAACGTGATCGTACTCACGGCGACGTCGGCGATCCCCGGTTGCACGTATGCAAAACGTTCGACCTGTACACGCTCGATGTTTCCCGGCGCCAGATAGCAGAGGATCGCCACGTCGTGCGGCGCCGCATTCCACCACACGTCGGAGTCGCGGCGGATCCGTCCCATGGCGAGGCGCTCGAATGACAGGTGATACAAACGGCCGAGTCGGCCGGCATCGATCCACGCCTTCGCCTGCTCGAGTAACGGGTCGTACAGGAAGGTCTCGTCGACGAACAACACGCGCCCGCGGTCGCGCGCCAGATTCACCAACTCCCGTGCCTCCGCGGCACGCATCGCCAGCGGCTTTTCCACCCAGCAATGCTTGTCCGCACGCAACACCGCGCCCGCCAGCGCGGCGTGCGTCGACGGTGGTGTCGCCACGAGCACCGCGTCGACGTCGTCGCGTCCCAGCACCTCGGCCGCGGTCGCCACCGTCTTCGCGTTCGTGATCATGCCGCGACGTTCAGCATTGACGTCGCATACGACATCGATGTGCGCGTCGTCGCGGGCGTTGAAGATGCGAATGAGGATCTCGCCCCAGTAGCCTGCGCCGATGACGCCGAGACGCAGGCGGCTCATTGGGCCGAATATTCACGCCGCAGCCGGCAGACACCGTGCGCGCGGGCATCGTTAAAGCGGCGCAGATCCCACCAGATCGTCAACGCGAACACCACGACGACACTCGACAACAGCAGCAGCACATCATGTGGCCACCATAGCCCATAGAAGGCCACGGCGGCCGCGACGATCGCGATCAGGCTCCACAGCCGCTCGGCACGTTGGGAATTGGCCATCATGAAGCGTAGGGCCAGCAGGTCGCGCAGCACCACGAGCGTGCGCGCAACACCGTAGTGCGACTCGCCATGCTGACGATTTCGGTCGTTGACCGGCACCTCCGCCACCTCCGCAGCTTTGACACCGAAGATCGCGGGCATGAAGCGATTCATGCCGCGCGGCAGCGCCGCGTTCGCCACCACGTCACGGCGATAGATCTTCAAGCCGCAGCCGTTGTCGTGCACGGGAAGTCCGCTGACGAGAGCGATCAACCGGTTCGCCAGCCGCGACGGCAAAACGCGCAGCGCGAAGCCCGCCTGGCGGCGCTGCTGCCGCCAGCCGGAAACGACGCGGTAGTCGTGCCGTTCCAACACGTCGAGCAGGCGTGGAATGTCGTGGGGATCGTTCTGTCCGTCGCCATCGAGCGTGATCACCAGCGCACCACGCGCCGCCCGGAACCCGGCGCTGAGTGCCGGCGCCTCGCCGAAGTTTCCGTCGAGATCGAGGACGCGCAAACAGTCATGATCGGCCGCCTGCGTACGGAGCTCAGCCAAGGTCTCGTCGGTGCTCCCGTCGTTGACGAAAATGATCTCGAACGGGCGACCGTTCGCGGTCATCACCGCGCGGATTTCAGCAAATAACGGAACGACGTTGCCGGCCTCGTTGTGTACCGGCACGACGACTGACAGAGCCGGAGCCGGAGCCGTACCCGCAGCGGAAGACGAGGAAACGGAAAACCGGGAACCGGGAACCGGGAATTCAGAACGGGCAAATGGGCTCGCCTCTCCATTAGCCGGTTCTGAATTCCCGGTTCTCCATTCCAGGTTTTCCATTTTCCCGTCTCGCTTCCCATCAGGCGCCGAAGAAGGCCGCCACGGCGTTGGCAACGCGTTCGATTTCGGTGTCGGTCAGGTCGGGAAATACCGGCAGTGACAGGACCTCGCGCGCCAGGCGCTCGGCGCGGGGCAACGGCGGCGACTCCCCATAGCGCCGTAGCCACGCCGGCTGGCGATGCAGTGGGACGGGGTAGTGCACGCCGGTCTCGATCCCAGCGACCTTGAGGTGTGCTTGCAGGCGTTCGCGTTGCGCCATGCGGATGACGAACTGGTGATACACGTGCACCTCGCCGGGCTGCTCCAGTGGCACGCGCACATCCAGGCCGCTGAATCGCTGGCGATAGTATGTCGCGATCTCCTGCCGGCGGTGGTTGCGCGCCTCGAGGTAGCGCAGCTTGACACGCAGCACCGCGGCCTGCAGCTCGTCCAGTCGGCTGTTGAAACCGTACACGACGTGCGCATTCTTGTGTTCCTGGCCGTGCGCCCCCAACAAGCGGAGCCGCTGCGCCAGATCGGCATCGGCAGTCGTAATGAAGCCCGCGTCACCGTAGGCGCCAAGGTTCTTCACGACGCCCGCACTGAAGCAGCCGAGCGTCCCAAACGTACCGACCTTGCGACCGCCACGGCTCGCGCCGTGG
>CAZTDK010000810.1:0-3171 GCA_964611965.1 uncultured Binatia bacterium (SeqCode)
ACGCTGCGCTCGGCGCCGCCGGCGGGAAATTACGCAGAAACCACACCGGGTAAACGCCTCCGCGGCACTCATGTCCGTACGGCGGAGACCAGAACCGTTCGCCCTGAGCCGCCCTTCCTTGGCGGCGTATCGAAGGGCGTCCCGGAAGACAATCGATAGTCCTCCGGGAAGCCTCAATCGGGGATCTCAATTTCAATGTGATCGCCTACGATCGCGGCTGGATAGGCCGGGATGTCACGGCGAGCCGGGCCGCAAATGAGGGCACCGGTGCGCAGATTGAAGCATGAGCCGTGCGTGCGGCAGCGGACGGTCTCAGCATTCATCACCCCGTCGTGCAGGGGAAAGTTGCGATGCGGGCAGTTGTTCTCCACGGCGAAAACCTCGGCTCCCATGCGAAACACGGCGATGCGGCGGTTGGCGATGCGCGCGGCAACGCCGCGCCCCTCCGGGAAGTCCGTCAGCGGCCCGATGCGAATGATCACGGTCTTCGCAGAGTGTCAGAACTCCGCCAGGATAGAAAGCCGGCAGGACGAATTACTCACGATACAAGATAAGACAATATCGAATGTGCAACCGCAATTCTGCAATGGCTTAAGATTTAATATAAAGTACTATATATTACATGCATCGCGCATCTTGCCGTCCTCTCTTTGAGCGGTTGAGGACCGGATCAACATCCCGCCAGCGCATTATTCACCGCCTTGAGAATCTCATCGATGGTCACGAAGCCGTCCTGGTTGGAATCGCCGGCCGGACAGGCGCTCACATCCGTGCTGCCAAGGGCGATATTCACCATGACCAACAGCTCATTCACGGTCACCTCGCCATCCAGACCACAGTCGCCGGTACACGCGACGGGCGCCAGGGTTGGCGAAGCGGTCGGCGGCGGCGGCGGCGGGGGTGAAGGCGACGGCGTTGCCGTTGACAGCGGCGAAGTTGACGGCGATGGCGTCGGCTGCGGTAACGCAACCCGGGTCGGCGTAAGTGTTGCCGAAGGCGTCGGGGTACGGGGAGCGACCGTGACGGTTGCGGAAGGTGTGGGTGTCACGTCGGTGTTCGCAAAAACCGCAAGGGCATTGTCCAAGCGCCCGGCCACGTAGACGTGCTGGCTGTCCGGGCTGACCGCCACTCCGCTCGCACCGTTCACGCCCTGAGCGTTTACCCCATCGGCGTAGGTTTCGAAGACACATGGTCCTCCTGACCCGCAGACGGTGCCATCGTCAACGCGTGTGAAGACGTTCAGCTCATCGGTTGAGGGGGCACCTCTCAGGCTGGTAACGTAGAGCCGTGCGCCGTCCGGGCTCACCGTCAAGGCTTTGGGCCCCCCAGGGAGTACGTTGTCGTTCTGCACGAAGGTCAGGACGCCGGTGGCCGCGTCACGATCGAAGACCGTGATGTCCTCGTCGAAGCTGGCGACATACACTTGCGTGCCGTCAGGCGGCAGGGCAAGCGCGTTGGGCCGAGTCAGACCGTCGATGCCGTCGAGCCCCTGGACCAACTCGCCGGTGAAGCTCAGGGCGCCGGTGGTGGCATTTCGCCGCAGCATTGCGACGACGGATTTGCGGTTGAGCGTTGGTGCGTCGTACGCAGCGACGTACACGTCGGCACCATCCGGGCTAACGACGACGGCAATCGCGCCACTGAGCCAGTCGACGCCGTCGACGCCGTTGACGTGCGCTTCTACGAATGTCAGCGCGCCGGTGCCGGGATCGCGGTGAAACACGACGAGCGCGTTGTCGGTTCGGGCGGTGACGTAGACGTTGCGGCCGTCGGGGCTCACCGTCAGCGAGGTGGTGCCGGTCAGACCGATCACGTCGTTCGCTCCGTTGGTTTGCGCCTCAACGAACGACAGTTGGCCAGTGTCGGCGTCGCGTGCAAACACGGCGACCGCGGCATCGGTGCTGCCAGCGACATACAGGTGTGCGCCATCCGGGCTCAGCGCCAGCGCCGCGGCGCCCCCGAGTCCCTGCACGCCTGCTTGTCCGTTCTGTGCGGTGCCAATGAAGGTGAGGCGGCCACTGCTCGCGTTCCGTTCGAACGCAGCCACCGCCGCATCCTTCATGCTCGCCGCGTAGACGTGACGTCCGTCGGAGCTCACCACCACGCCACTGGGCTGAGCGAGACCTTCAACCCCACTGGCACCATCAACCTGAGTCTCCACAAAACTGAGGAGTGCACCGAACGCCGGCGGCGCCACGGCGCACAGCTGCAGAGCTACGAAATAAGCGGAGAAACGTACACATCGTTGAGGCATCATCAGACACTCGTGAGTAGCACGTGGCGTCGTGGTGCGCCTAGCCGGAAAGCTTGGCAAACGTCGGGCCACAGTCTTGGTAGCCCGATGCTGATGAATGGCTTGCACGCTGCCCACTCCCCGCGGACGGATGTGAAGCGGCGCCCGCAAAGCTTGTCATGTATGACCGCACAGGATCAGCATTCCAAGCGGTACCTGCGGTGCAAGATGCCGAACTCGCGATAGCGCCCGATCAATTGGAAGCGCAGGCGTTCGTAGAACGCGATCGCCGGCACGTTGTCATCGTCGACGCTGAGCTCGTACCCCCGGGCTCCGGCATGGCGCATCGCCGCGGAAAACGCGTCCACCAGGCGCTTCCCGATCCCCGCTTGCCGACAGTCGGCGGCGACGGCGAGGTACGTCAGCTCGGGCGCTTGAGGATCGTAGCCCGGGTCGTCCGGGCGGCGCATACTCGCCAACAGCCATTTCAAGGCGACCGGCCGACGCACGATTCCGGCGCACAGGCCCGCGAGCGTGGCGACCAGGTTGTTTCGCACGACGGCCTGCTTCAGCGCGTCCGGGTGGATCGATCCCAGAACGAAACCGCGTACCGTGTCCCCGTCAATGCACACCAAACCGATGGCCGCGTCCGTCTTGACGCAGCCGCCGTAATACGCCCGTGCCGCCGGTACACCCAGTTGCGACAACAGGCCCGTCAGGCTAGCGCAGTGCAAGCGCGCAACGGCGTCGACGTGCGGTGCGCTGAGCGGGGCGATCAGCATGGTGCGGGCGCATCATTTGCCAGGCGCGCGAAGGTGGTGAGCGTCCACGCGCGTGTGTAGGCGCGCGCCGCGATGCAGGCATCCAACTCGAGGCGCCGGTCGTCGGACGCCAGGTAGCGCTCGAACTCCCGATTGCCCAGGTCGACGCCCAGGCTC
>CAZTDK010000811.1:0-3165 GCA_964611965.1 uncultured Binatia bacterium (SeqCode)
GTAGGGGGTCGTCGGCAGGTTGCCGCCGTATATCGACGAGCAGCCGGTGGCGTTCGCGATCAACGTGCGATCGCCGAAGAGTTGTGTCAGCAGCTTGATGTACGGCGTCTCGCCGCAGCCAGCACAGGCGCCCGAGTACTCGAACAGCGGCTCGAAGAACTGCGCGGTCTTCACGTCGATACGCATCGTCGTGCGGTCGGCCTCGGGCAACGCCAGGAAGAAGCCGTAGTTCTCGCGCTCGGTCTCACGCAGCGGCGGCTGCGGGTGCATGTCGATGGCCTTGTGCTTGGGATTGCTCTTGTCCTTTGCCGGACACACCATGACGCACAGCGAGCAGCCGGTGCAGTCCTCCGGCGCCACCTGGATGGTGTACTTGGCTCCTTTGAAGTCGGCGGCCTTGTAGTCGATCGACTTGAATGTTGCCGGCGCACTCCCGAGCTGCTCCGGGGGATAGACCTTGGCGCGGATGGCGGAGTGCGGGCACACCAGCGCGCACTTGTTGCATTGGATGCAGATGGCCGCGTCCCACACCGGCATCTCCACGGCGATGCTGCGCTTCTCCCAACGCGCCGTACCGAGCGGCCATGTGCCATCGACCGGAAAGGCGCTGACCGGCAGGAGGTTGCCCTTGTTGGCGAGCATCACGGCGGTGACCCGCTGCACGAAGTCGGGCGCAGCGGCGGCGACGATCGGCGGCAAGCCGCGGGTCGCGGTGACTCGCTCGGGCACCACCACCTCGTACAGATGCGCCAGCGTCTCGTCGACGGCAGCGAAGTTTTGCTGCACGATCGCGTCGCCCTTCTTTTGGTAGGTCTTTTGGATGGTATGTTTGATCTGTGCGATGGCCTCGTCGCGCGGCAGTACCCCGGAAATTGCGAAGAAGCAGGTCTGCATGATGGTGTTGATGCGCCGTCCCATGCCGGTGTCCTTGGCCACCGCATAGGCGTCGATGACATGAAACTTGAGCTGCTTCTCAATGATCTGTTGCTGCACCTCGCGCGGCAGGTGATCCCATACCGCCTCGGGACCATACGGCGCATTGAGCAGAAACACCGCGCCCGGCGCCGCATATTCGAGCACGTCATACTTGTCGAGAAAGTTGAAGGCGTGGCACGCGACGAAGCTGGCGCGCTTGATCAGATAGGCCGACTGGATTGGCCGCGGACCGAAACGCAGGTGCGAGACCGTCATGGCGCCGGATTTCTTCGAGTCGTATACGAAGTAGCCTTGGGCCCAATGCTCGGTCTCTTCGCCGATGATTTTGATGGAGTTCTTGTTGGCGCCGACGGTGCCGTCCGACCCCAGACCGAAGAACACGGCGCGCACCACCTCGGACGGCTCGATGTCGAAGTCGGGATCGACGCTGAGCGACGTGTGTGTGACGTCGTCGACGATGCCCACGGTGAAATGCCGTTTCGCCTGACCGGTGCCCTGTGCGACGAGCCCAAGCTCGTTGAACACCGCATGCACCATCGCTGGCGTAAATTCCTTTGACGATAGGCCATAGCGGCCGCCGATGACTGTCGGATCGAACGCCAGAGGAGACGTGCCGGCGTCGCGGGCTTCGCGCAATGCGGTGACGACGTCGAGATAGAGGGGCTCACCAACGGCGCCGGGCTCTTTGGTGCGATCGAGCACCGCGAGGGCGCGGACGCTCTTCGGAAGCGCGGCGATGCAGGCATCGACGGCAAACGGGCGATACAGCCGCACCTTCAAGACGCCGACCTTCTCGCCCCGTGCCAGCAGCCACTGCACGGTTTCGTCCGTCGTCTCCGCCCCTGAACCCATGAGGATGATCACCCGTTCGGCATCGGGAGCGCCCACGTAGTCGAACAGATGATACTGTCTGCCGGTCAGCGCCGCGAAGCGATCCATCACGCTTTGGGTGATTCCGGGGCAGGCGAGATGGAAGCCGTTGGCCGCCTCGCGTGCCTGGAAGAAGACGTCGGGGTTTTGCGCGCTACCGCGCAGCACCGGGTGGTCGGGGGTCAGCGCGCGCTGGCGGTGCGCCGCGACCAGCTGGTCGTCGATCATGGCGCGCAGGTCATCGTCGGTCAGCTCTTCAATCTTCGCGACCTCGTGCGATGTGCGAAACCCGTCGAAAAAATGCAGGAACGGCACCCGCGCCTGCAGCGTCGCCGCCTGCGCGATGCAGGCGAAGTCGTGCGCCTCCTGCACCGAGCCGCTCGCCAGCATGGCAAAGCCGGTCTGCCGACAGCCCATCACGTCGGAGTGGTCGCCGAAGATGGAAAGCGCGTGCGTCGCCAGGGTGCGTGCCGAGACGTGCATGCAGAACGACGTCAGCTCGCCGGCGATCTTGTACATGTTCGGAATCATCAGCAGCAGGCCTTGAGAGGCGGTGAACGTCGTCGCCAATGCTCCGGCCTGCAATGCGCCGTGAATCGCACCCGCCGCGCCGCCCTCGGACTGCATCTCGGTGACCAGGGGCACAGTGCCCCAGATGTTGGTGGCCCCGTGTGCCGACCATTCGTCGGCGAATTCTCCCATCGCCGACGACGGGGTTATCGGGTAAATGGCGATCACCTCGGCGGTTCGGTGCGCCACGGAGGCCGCCGCTTCGTTTCCGTCGAGTGTGATCATACGTCGGTCAGACATCGCCTCTCCTCTTCCACCAGGTGCATTTGAGCCGTCTGGTGGTGCGGTAATCGTGCCCGCGTGTGCAGCGGCCCTGAAACAAGCAGGACCGAGATCAGATTTTCATATGTGGAATGGCCTGTGGCAAGCCTTCCGAGAAGTGGGAAGTGGGATGGTGGGCGGCTTCCAATGTCCCAAACGGAGCGGACCATTAGAAGGAGACGCCGGCTTGAGGGTTTAGCAGCCCGTTGAAAAGCCCGGCCCCATGCTTCGAGAGCCTCAGCATGAGCGGATCCCCTCCTCAGATCTTTGGAGATTTTCCGCTCACCCTGAGGCTCTCGAAGGGTGAGCTTCCTCTTTCAACGGGCTGTTAGTTTAGGACTCGCTTACCACCGCGTCGCGCAGCGCGCACACGGTGATGAAGAGGCAACCGCTGCGGGGTGGTTACACCTGCGTGGGTCGCACCGGCTTCGGCGCGGCAGCTCGCGAAGGCGGCTCCGCATCAACACCTTCTACCGCCCGCCCTGCGCGCTTGCGCCAGGGCGGAGCCGGCGAGCTCCTTGTCCTTCT
>CAZTDK010000812.1:0-3165 GCA_964611965.1 uncultured Binatia bacterium (SeqCode)
GTCAATTCGCAGTATACGTCGTATGTCGTGGCGTTCTGAGACCCTGACTGCCCGAGGCGCGCCGCCCGGAAGTGTCGCGAAGAGTACCCGCGATCAGCTGATCGCTCTCTTTGATTTCAAGCCCACCGCCTTCGCTTGAATACCTTCAAGGCCTCAAACCAGAGAATGCTCACTACGCCTCCCGCCAAGCAGAGCGCCAGATCATTCGGATGTAATGTGGAGAAATGAAACAGGTTACGCAAAAACGGCACGTAGAGCGCGAGGCCAAGGAAAAAGATCGTGCCACCGATCACCCACCACAGCGCGGCATTCGGGGTGCGCAGCGTCGACCAGATGCTGCCGGTCCACGAGCGGTTGGCGAAGATCAGTCCCAGATTGGCAACGACCAGCGTGGTGAAACTCAAGGCGAGGGCGTCCGCGACATCGAGCCAACCCCAAATTGCCGACAGGTAGACCGCCAGCACGATCAGCAAGGCGCTTACGCCTTCGAGCAGACCGAACGCGAGAATGCGGCTGCCGAGCAGCGGTGTCATCGGGTTGCGGGGCGGGCGGCGCATCACCTCAGGCTCTTCGGGTTCCGCTTCAAACACCATCGAACAGGCCGGGTCGATCACCAATTGGAGAAACAAAATATGAACGGGCAGCAGCGCCAGCGGCCCGCCGAGCAAGACCGGCACGAGCGACATGCCGGCAATCGGCACATGCACCGCGACGATGTAGGTCATTGCCTTTTGCAGGTGGTCGAAAATCCGCCGGCCCATGCGGATGGATTGCACAATGGAGGCGAAGTCATCGTCGAGCAGTACCAACGAAGCGGATTCACGGGCCACGTCCGTTCCGCGGCCGCCCATCGCGATGCCGATGTGAGCGGCTTTGAGGGCCGGCGCGTCGTTCACCCCGTCGCCCGTCATGGCAACGACCTCGCCGTTGGCCTTCAGCGCATTGACGAGCCGCAGCTTTTGTTCCGGCACCATGCGAGCAAAGACATTGATGGTTCGCACCCGCCGCTGCAGTTCCGCTTCGTCAATGGCGTCCAGCTCGGGACCGGTGATGATCTCATCGCACGGCTGCAGGCCAGCGTGACGGGCGATGCTGTGCGCCGTTGTCGGGTGATCTCCGGTAATCATGACCACCCGGATGCCTGCCGTGTAGCACTCCTGCACGGCCGCCGGCACGGAAGGGCGCAGCGGATCGGCCAACCCCACGAGGCCGAGGAACTCGAAGGTGAAGTCGTGTTGTTCGCCCGGCAATGCTTGTTGCCGATAGACTCCCCTGGCGACGCCCAGAACTCGAAGCCCATCCTCGGCCATCGCCGCAACGTGTTTGCCAATGGTCTGCGTTCGATCGGCGTCGAGATGGCACAGGTCCGCAATGGCTTCCGGCGCACCCTTTGCGGCCAAGACGTAGTCCTGCCCGGTCGGCGACTTCCACACATGAGACATCGCCAGAAGGTGGGGAGACAAGGGGTATCCTCGTTCCAGCTTCCAGTCGGCGTGCAGGTGCTCGGTGTGCGCGAGGCGGGCGTTGCCGAGGTCGTGGAACGCCTTCTCCATCGGATCAAATGGGTCACGCTGGCTCGCCAAGATGCCGAATTCGACAATCGCGTGGAACGCCTCCGGCAACGGCTGGGCCTCTGGTTGCTCAACATCGTGTACCGTCCCGTCCACGGCCAGTTTGCGGATCGACATCCGATTGACCGTGAGTGTGCCGGTCTTGTCCACGCAGAGAACGGTGGCCGAGCCGAGAGTTTCGATCACCGGCACGCGGCGCGCCAGGACGTTCATCTTCGACAACCGCCAGGCACCCAAGGCGAGGAAGATCGTCAACACAACGGGGAACTCCTCGGGTAACATCGCCATCGCCAGGGTAATTCCGGCCAGGAACCCTTGGAGCCAATTGCCACGGGTGAGGCCATAGAGAACGACCACGACGACGGACAACGTCACGCCCAGGATAGCCACTCGCCGCACCAACCGGCCGATTTCCTTTTGAAGCCGGGTGCCTTCTACCGGCACCGCTTGCAGGGCCTTGCCGATGGTGCCCATCTCGGTGCTGATGCCGGTGGTCCGCACTTGGGCGATCCCCTGCCCTTGGACAATCAACGTGCCGGAGAAGACGAAGGGAAGGTCTTCGCCTCCGGGCCGCGTCATCTCTCGCACACCATCCCAAGCGATCTTTCTGACCGGCACGGATTCCCCGGAGAGCAGAGATTCATCGATGGACAGGTTGCTGCACGAAAGAATCATGGAATCCGCAGGGACGCGGTCGCCCTCGCCCAATACCACGAGATCATCGGGGACGACGTCTCGGCCGGCGATGCGCTTCCGCTGCCCGTCACGAATCACCAACGCGCGCGGGCTGGACAGGTCGCGCAGGGCATCGAGCGCCCGCTCCGTCTTTCTTTCTTGGTAGAGCGTAATGCCCAGCACGACGAACACAAAGCCGAGGAGCATCAACGCTTCCTGCGCATCCCCGAGGAGCAAGTAGATCGTGCCGCAGGCCAGCAGTAGGAGGAACATGGGCTCGCGGACGACATCCCAGGCGGTTGCCAGGATGTTACGGCCCTGCGATGCGGGAAGCTCGTTGTAGCCCTGCTGCTGCAAGCGACGGCTGGCTTCCGCTTCCGAGAGGCCGATCAGAGTGTCGTTGCTGGATTGGCTCGCCATCACTCAGAGCATGCCATCATCTTGAGGATCTTGGCAGCTGCCGCTTGGCCTTACGGACCAGGCGATTCAAACCCGTGCGTGATGGCTTTTGATGAAGCGCCAGCGAATCATAGGGATGACCGGGACGTAGAGTTTATGAAACAATCGGATTCTTGATTTCTCTCGCTCTTCGGCTCGCAGGTGTTTTCGGCCGGAGTCTGCGGCAGTCGGTGGCGAACCTACCGCCCCTGCCGGTCATTTGACGCTGATCTGAGGCGGTGTCCGGTCAGGGATCTCCTTTTGTCCTCATCGATCGGCTCTCTTGGGCGTCGTCTCAGCGCGCGGTCGTGAGCGCCAGTCATCGGAGGATGTCGTACGCCAGCACGTTCCACAACAAGACGCACGTCACCTTGCGCGTGCCGCGCACCAAGAACCGATACACGGTACCAAAAGTTGAATATCATCTGGAAGGTCTCGGCCCACGGGTTGTAGGGTGCAGGGTGCGAACCAACACCCCAAC
>CAZTDK010000813.1:0-3164 GCA_964611965.1 uncultured Binatia bacterium (SeqCode)
ACGACGCCGGCACCCGCCACGCTGCCGGCGCTGGCCTCGCTCCATACGGGTCTCTACCCAGGTCGCCAGCCGATCCGAACCAACATCGGCGCGCTGCCAACCAACGTGCCGGTACTCGCGGAGATTCTGCAACAGCACGGCTACACCACCGCGGCCTTCTTCGGGAACTCGCTGCTGGTTCCCAAGAGCGGCTTCCGGCGCGGCTTCGAACAGTACAGATCCTTCGTGGCCCGGCCGCCCGCGGCTTCCGACGCCAGCGGTGCCGACATGGCGCTCGAATGGCTGGGCAGCGCGCCGCGCGCGCCGTGGTTCTTGTGGGTGCACTTCATGGACCCCCACGGGCCCTACGATTCAGCGCCTGTGGCTTGGAGCACCGGACTCGAGCCGCCCGACCCGCTGCCGAACCGCGATCTGCCGGTCTCCGCAACCAACTATGGGTTGGGCATGATCCCGCAGTACCAGGTGCTTGCCGGCGTCACGCAGGCATCGGCGTACCGTATGCGCTATCGCGGTGAGGTGCGCTTCAGCGACGCGGCGTTGGGCCGCGTACTCGCGGCACTCGACGCGCCGGCCACGCGTAACCGCACCGTGGTCGTGATTGCCGCGGACCACGGCGAGAGTCTCGGAGAGCACGACTACTATTTTCAGCACGGTTGGTTCCCCTACGAGGACTGTGTCCACGTGCCACTGCTTCTGCGCGTGCCCGGCGGCGGGGCCCGGCGCGTGTCCCAGCCGGTTAGTCTGGTGGACATTCTGCCAACGGTGCTGGCGGGACTGCGTTTCCCCGCGCTGCCCGGTCTCGAAGGGCGCGACCTCGGCCCATTGCTGCGTGGTGGCGAGCTCGATGATGCGGCGGTGTTCAGTGTCACCGCCTACCTGAATCAGATGACCGCGATACGGCGCGGCCACTGGAAGCTGGTGTACACGCCACCGCCGCCAGCCCCGTTCGCCGGTGATCCGTGGGCGGGTGATTACTCGCCGCACGAAGAACGTGCGCTGTACGACCTCGGCGCGGACCCGGGCGAGACCAAGAACCTCTACGCAACCGATCGGGCGCGCGCCGACCAACTGTGGGCGGCGCTGGCGTCCTGGCAAGGTACCCACGACATTCCGATCGGCCGTCGCACCTTCCCGACCCCTGACGAGGCAACGCGCCAGCGATTGGAAGCGCTCGGGTATGGGGCGCCGTGACGAAGGGAGACGACAGACAACAGACAACAGAATACAGATACGGACTGCAGCTCGACGATTGGCGTACGAGAATCGCCCTCTATGAGAGTCTGTCGTCTGTTGTCTGTTGTCTGTTGTCTCTCTTCTCGCATCCGCGCAGCTTGGCGCTGGCGGCGCGCGGGTTGGCGCCGATCTCGTCCTCGCTGGCGCGCAGGGGGCGCTTGGTGAGGATGCGCACGCGGCCGGCTTGACGCTCGGCGACGAAGAGCTGTTTGACGAGGCGGTCTTCCAGGGAATGAAACGACAGCACGGCGAGGCGGCCGCCAGGCGCGAGGAGTGACAGGGCTTGTGGCAAGGCGTCGGCGATGGCGTTCAGCTCGTCATTGACCGCAATGCGCAGGGCTTGAAAGATCCGCGCCGCGGAGCGAGCGGCTTGCCAGCGGACACGGGCTGGCAGCGCCGCCGCGATCAGGTCGAAGAGCTGGGTCGTCGTGTCCACCGGCCGTTTGCGGACGATGGTGTTGGCGATGCGCCCGGCAAAGCGCTCCTCACCGAAATCGCGAAAGATTGCGGCGAGCTCTTCGGCGTCGCGCGTGTTGAGCAGATCGGCGGCGGTGGCGATCGACGTGTCGTTAGGATCAAAGCGCATATCGAGCGGCTCGTTGCGCATGAAGCTGAAGCCTCGCCCGCTGACGTCGAAGTGGAAGGAGCTGACCCCGAGGTCGAAGATGATCGCTTGCACCGGCGCAAAATGGCGGGCGGTTGCGATGCGCGTGAGCTCCTGGAAAGAGCCGCCGGCGAGGTGCAGGCGGCCGGCATCGACGGCGGCCGCCAGGCGGCAGCGCACGGCGGTGAGCAGCTCCGGATCGCGGTCGATGCCGAGGACTTCGCCGTTGGGGGCCGTCTGCTCGAGGATGGCGGCGGTGTGGCCGCCGCCGTCGATGGTGGCATCGATGCAGCGGGCGCCGGGCTCGAGCCGCAGGAGGTCGAGCAACACGGGCGTCAGGATCGGGACGTGGATGGCGGGGTCCATGGAGTCAGCCCGAGCGCGCGCCCAAGTCGGACGGGTCAACTCGGCGGCTGCGCGTACAGCGAGGCAATTTCGTCGGGGTCCAGGGCGCGGGTGTACATTTGGAAATTCGTGATGTTGCTGTTCGCGCCCTCTTTCCCGGGCGCATTTCCTGCGCCCAGGAAGAGCGGGGGAGATGAGCCGATGTTCAGTTCGCCGTCATAATCGCTGGCCCCAACGGAGACGCCGTCGATGTACAAGGCGACCACACCGTCACCCCACGTTCCCGTGATCATGTGGCGGTCCCCCTTTTTCCAGGCACTGATGTTTGGGCCCACGCCGCTTTCAATCCCCGTATCGAGACACATCAGCAGGCGCAGGTACACGTGGTCTTTGAAGATATCGAGACGATTGGCAAATGTATTTGTACTGCCGAGATGGAGGATATAATACACATGCTCCGTATCACCGGCCCAGTCCGGCAGTATCCAAAACGTGACGCTGCCGGCCGACTGGTTCACGTTGTCGCTCGGAAGAGCCAGCTGTGCATCGTTGGAGAAATGGGCCCCGTTGGCGTCGAACGTGACGCCGTTGGCGATGATCGGCGCATTATCCGTAGATTTATCTGCATCTACTGACTTGTCGAGCGGCAACGAAAGCACCGGACCGTTCTCGTCGGCGGCGGCGACCTTCACCGGTGCATTGGCGTCGGCGGCCGGCTGCGTTTGCGATGCGGGATTGGTCTTGTCGGAGCCCGGTTTCGCAGCCTGATCCGCGGCCGCTGCCGGTCTTGCCGCCGGGTTCCCGGAAGCATCGGCAACCGCCCCGCCAGCCGCGCCCGACCCGGTCGCCCCGCCAAATCCGCCCCCGCCGGGTGCGCCGCCGCCGCGGGCACGCGCCGCATTGGCCAGCGGCGGGGCGCCCGGTTGCGCCGGGATCGCGTCGTCGCCGACGTCCACGGTATTGGTGTCGCGAAAGTCGCGCT
>CAZTDK010000814.1:0-3160 GCA_964611965.1 uncultured Binatia bacterium (SeqCode)
TATAGCCCGCTCACGTTGGTCGCTATGGGCTTGCAAGTCCGACAGGCCGGTAGCTTAGGGTTTAGCCCCGCCAGGTCGAGGGCCCGCCTTCAGATCGCGTACCACATCGGCCCAGTGGGCGGGATCGGGCGCGCGGTTGTGCGTCAGGCTGACGCTGTCGGCGATACCGGCGAGCCGTGCGGTCAACGCGCCCGCGATACGTTCGCGCGGCCCCACCACGGCGATGGCTTCGAGCAGGTCGTCGTCGATCAGCCCGGCCATTTCGTCCCATCGCCCTTGCTTGGACAGGGCGTTGAGCTCGCGGTGCAACTCGGCGTAGCCGTGGCATTCCAGCGTGGCGCGATAGGCCGGCGTCGAGCCGTAGAAGGCGAGTTGCTTGCGCGCCGCGGCCTTGGAGTGGGCCAGCACCTCCGGGGTGTCCGCGGTCACGACCAGCGTGGCACACATGACCTCGATGTCGGCGCGGCGGCGGCCGGCGCGGTCGAGCCCGCGTTGCAACGCGGGGAGCGTGTGCTCGAGGAGCGATTGGCGCGAATTGAAGGGGTGGGCGATGAACCCGTCGGCAACCTCGCCGGCCACGGCAATCATCCGCGGCCGAAATCCCCCGAGGAACACCCGTGGTGGGCCGTAGGGATTCGGCCCGGGGTTGAATGCCGGGATCATGATGGTGTGGCGGTAGAACTCCCCACAAAAAGCGAGCCTGCTGTTCCCTTCCCACGCATCCCAGATGGCGCGAATGGCCAGGACGATCTCGCGCATCCGCTCGACGGGCTTCGACCACACCGCGCTGAAGCGCTTCTCGATGTGCGGGCGCACCTGACTGCCCAGGCCGAGGATGAAGCGGCCACCGCTGATGGCCTGCAGGTCGTAGGCCAGATTCGCGAGGTTCATTGGATTGCGGGCGAAGGCAATGGCGATAGCCGTGCCGAGCTGCATACGGCTGGTGTGCTCGGCGGCAACCGCCAAAGGCAGAAACGGGTCGTGCTTGGCCTCGAACGCAAAGGCGGCGTCGTAGCCGATCGCCTCGAGGGCCGGGTAGATCGTCCGCGCGCTGCGCGGATCATCGAGCGGCGCTGTCGTGTAGACCTTCAATTGCCGAACCTCATCGCCGCAGGCCCACCTCGCTGATGCGCACTGGAACCTCGCGGCCATCTTCCGGCTCACGCACCTCGTGCTCCATGACCTGCAAGCCGCGGCTTTCACAGGCGCGCCGGAAACCCTGGTCGACGGTGCGTACCGACTCCGCACACCAGGCGCGGCCGCCCGGGGCAAGATGCGCGGCAAGGAAGCCGGCAACCGCAACCTGGAGCACGGGATCATAGGTCACATCGGCGGCGAGGGCGCCATCGAAGACACCGCGCAGGCCGGGCAAACACAGGTCGGCCTGCATCACCTGTGCGCCGCAGCCGTTCAGCGCCGCGTTGGCGGCGGCGAAGCAGACGCCTGCCCAGGCGCTGTCCATCAACGTCACCACGGCGCCGCGCCGTGCGGCGACCACGCCCGCGAGACCGAGGCCGCAGCCGAGCTCGATGATCCGCCGACCGGCGCAGTCGATGTCCGTGGCCACCAGACGGGCGAGCGCGCGGCTGCCGGTCCACAGGTGTGCCCAGTACGGCGGCTCCGGCGCATCCGCGTCACGCAGCAACGCATCGGTGTCCACGTAGTCCTCCAAACGTTTGACGGTGAGCAGGTCGACGCCGAGCGCGCCGAGCTGCAGGCGCAGCTGACGCGTGGGGTAACCAGCAACGATAGCTGGCTCAGGGGTCAAGGGTTCGGGGGTTCGAGGATCCAAGGGGCCCCCCTCACGTTGTAGACTTCACGTTCGTTCAGAGGAACGGCAGAAATACCCGCATCGCGGAAAGGAGGGCTTCAACATCCGGGTACGACGCGAGGTCGGCATACAGCGCACCGTAGTAGCCCGACGCGCGCCGCTCATCGACGCTGTCGGTGCTGATCTCGGCTTCGAGCATCTTCAGCAACGGCTGCGTGTTGAGCTTGATCTCGGTCGGCATGTCGTCATCGATGGCGATCAACAGCCGCGTGCGTTCGATGAGCTTGAGCACGCGCTCGGTGTCGCTGCGGTCAGAAGCCATGCATCAATCCGCAGAAAGAACTCGCGCAAAGGCGCCGCGCCGCAAAGCAAGACGCCAAGAGTTGGAGTCGCTCCACGTCAACGAAATTTCTCCGAGATAGAATCCCTTCACAGGGTTCGTTCTTCTGCGTTGCCCTTTGCGTCTTTGCTCTAGACATTCTCTTTTCACTTTTGAATCAGACGATCGTGTCGCTGCAATCCTGGAAGAAGGCGCAGCGCGGACAGCGCGCCTTGCACTTGATCACGTGCAGCCGCGCGCCGCAGTTCGGACAATAGGCGAGATGCGCCCACTCGTCGGGCGCCGCGGAGCGTACGGGCGCGGGATCGTGGCGGTCGTCGCTCACGTGCCCGCCTTCACACGGCAACCGGCGTTGCCAGCTCGCGCCAGGCGAAGCCCAGGAACGTGCGCAGGCCGTGCAGTCGCGACGCGCCCGTCGCCCGCATCGACAACAAAAACGGCCCGAGGTCGCGCAGCCGGAACACCAGCACGCCCGCACCCCAGACCGGGCCGTCCGCATGCCCTTCGTGCACCTGTGAGTACAAAGTGATTTGCTCGCGCACCGAAGCACGCGGGGTGTGTAAGACCTTGCTGCCGTCGAGAACGTACTCCGCTCCCGCGTCACTCCGAAAGCCGAACCGGTAGTGCATGAGCTTGGCGCGCCCGCTTGGGTCGGCAACATAGAGCCGCAGCTGACCGTCGTGCAGCGGTTGTGCCGTTGCCAGCCCGGGGAACGTCGCGGTGCCGGTGAGTCGCGCCATGTGCTGCGGATCGCGGACGCACGCCGCCAGATCCGGTATCGACACGCGCAGGTCGGCAACGAACGTGGTGCCGGCGCCGCGCCCACGCTGTGCGCCGAGTTGCGGGTCCTCGACCCCGCCACTCAGCGGACCAGCCATACGCTCGCGAAACTCGAAACCAATCGGGATTGCCATAGGTAGTCGCTACACTCAGAACTCGTCGAAGTCGATCTTTTGTTCATGCTCGTACATGATCGCCAACACATGTTGCCCCGGGTTCTTGGGATCCTCGGCGATCGTGACGTTGGCCACCAGGTCCCCCTTCTTGAA
>CAZTDK010000815.1:0-3156 GCA_964611965.1 uncultured Binatia bacterium (SeqCode)
TTACTTCATCGCTGCTACAGCCCGCTCATGAGCGACGCAACGAAACCGCCAATGGTCTCCAGGTGCCGAACAATGCGGCTGCAGGCGACGGCGGGCAGAACTCTGCCTCCGCTGACGCCCGCCGCGCCTGACCCGCGGCGTTCGGCCGCTCTGGAGGCGGTTTGGCCAGCTATAGGCCTATTCGCGAGAACTAGCACTAGACACACGTGAGCAAGCGCGTGAAGATAGCTGTACTTGTAGCTGCAACTGCGGCCGCGGCGATGGCTGGAGGTTTCTTCATCCTGTATCCTCACGGCGTATGGATGCAGGCCGCATTTGATGCCGTCGAACCTGGTGCCTCTGAGGAGAAGGTCCGGGTGATCCTGGGTAAACCGGACCGGGAGGCGATCGGGTGCGCAGACCATCTCTACTGGGGAGACGATGGGCACCTACTTGGCGGCAATGACGGCAGCTGCCATCACTCCCTTTGGTACGATAGCTTCATTGAGCAATGGCAGGTTGGATTCGACCTCTCAGATCATGCAGTTCACAAATATCATTATGTTTGCCCGTAAGAATGCCGAACCAGCCCTCGCAGCCGACGCGCGCGCGGCTCGGGGCCAGGCGTTCGGCGGTCAGACATAAGATGTGATACGCTCGCGATGAGTGAGCGCGGCGCGTGAAACCCAAAGTGTACGTCGAGACGACGATCGTGAGTTACCTGACTGCACGGAAGACGGGTGACCTCCTTGCCGTAGCGCATCAGACGCTGACTCGGCGTTGGTGGAGGCGCCGCCACCGATTCGAGTTGTACTGTTCGCAAAGCGTGATCCGCGAGGCCGGTGCCGGGGATACGGCAGCGGCGCGCCGGCGGCTGGCGGTTCTCAAGGCGTTGCCATTGCTCGACATCACCGGCCGCGTCAGCGGTCTGGCTGCAGCAATCGCCAAGGCCGCCGCATTGCCGGCGAGAGCCAACGAAGACGCACTGCACATCGCGCTGGCGACCGCGCACGGCATGGACTACTTGCTCACGTGGAATTGCAAGCACATCGCGAATGCGGCCATCCGAAACATCGTGGCGGGTGTGGCCTACGATCAGGGCTACGGCGTTCCGGTTATCTGTACGCCCGAGGAGCTCATGGGAGACTGACACCATGCGGAAAGATCCGATTGTCGAAGAGGTCCGGCGTGTGCGCGAACGTCACGCTGCAAAATACAACTACGATCTTGACGCGATCTGTAAGGCGCTGAGGGAAGAACAGCAGGCTGGTGGACGCAAGGTTGTGTCGTTCCCGCCGAAGAAGCCGCAACGGTGGGCGAAGGCTGGCTGAAGGAGCTTGCCGAACAAGCGGCTGCTGCGGACGCGCGGAAGAACGCGCGCCGCAGAGCCGCGGCGTTCGGCCCGCGCGAGCTGACGTGATATTCAAATGCCACTTCGATACCCAGAATCGAGAGGTTTGGTCCCTAGCTCCAGTGGGCCGGTGAGGTCTCGCTTTGAGTGCCCAAAGGCCGTGTTGGGTGTCCTGTGCCTTCTTCTGTTCGCCACGGCCGTTGCTCATGCCGAGCAAAGCATCTCCGGCACGGCGAAAAGAAAGTCTTTGCTACCCGATGATGCCTCTGCGTCCATGGAATGCGCAAATATCGCCTCAGCTCATACCCGCGAAGTTCCCAGTCCGATTTGGGGCCCCGAAGCGATGGATGCATTTGTCAGGATCTCCAGTCAGGACGACCACATGATGAACTCGCACAATTGTCAGGCAGAGTTTCAGCTGATCATTCTGACCTTTAAGTCGGCAACGCTTGTGCCTGTGGTGAGTAGTATTGGCGACTGGGGTCGAAATCTGACAGCGCATTTGGATGGCTTCTCTCCAGATGGAAAGAGGATCTTCGGGACAATATCAGAACCGAGCAAGCATCCCCTGGAATCTGTTTTTGACTACGACCTAAATCGCCGGAAGCTCAATCTGGTTCACATCGACAAGGCGGCGCTTGCGACGCTTAGCGCCGCCAAATGCGGAAGCTCGCTCGCAGTAGCGGGGACCACCGAAAGCGGGGCAATTGTGGTTGAGCCACGAACAGTAGAAGCTTGTCGCGAAGAAAATCGCTGGACCATTGGTTCTCAACAAAGCGAGCTGCGATCGTTGCCGCCGGGCGAACGCATCCTAGACCTCTACCACGGCAGCCGCCATGGCAAGCGCCGGCGTGCGTGCGGCAAAGCCGAACCCGCCCTCGCAGCCGACGCGCGAACAGATGGGGAAGGATGGGGGACGTGGCGTGCAAACATTGTGCGACGGACTAGCCGAACAGGAATTTTGCAGCGGACGCGCTGAAGAGACGCGCGCCGCTGAAAATTGGCGTTCGGCGTGAATCCGCGGTCGGCTAGGCACGCATGGGCAGAATAGTGGGGCATGGCGTTGGGGTGTTACTCGCGGCGCCATTCGTTGCGCTGATCCTTGTCGATGCTATTGCTCCGGCCGGAACTGCCTCTCGGCCCGTTAGGGGAGTGTACCTGCTGTCGGGCGCATTCCCGTGGCGCGCTGCTTTGCAACCAGCTCTGTACCTCGGGTACTGGGTATCGAATGCAAGAAGTGACGCACCATTCTACTGGTATCTTGTCGCTTGTGTATCGATCAATGCCGCTCTTGCATATGTCGCGGGCGTAGTAACGGCCAAAGTTCGCCGATCGCTACTTGGATTGTGCCTTGGTGGTGGATACGCCGCGGTTTGTGTCGGGTCTTGGATTTTCGTCCGGGCAATTGTGAGGCAACAAGACCTCGCCGGCGTGCTGCTTGTCGTTCTGGCGCAGCCGTGGAGTACTCTCGTGACCGTTGGGCATCGCGTCTCCGAAACGTCGGCAACTGCAACCATTATCGGTGGGATGACCTTCAACGCTTGCCTGCTCTACTGCCTTGGTACCTTGATTGGCGGGCTCGGCAGGCGAATACGCCGAGTGCGCGTCCGGCCCAGAAGTACGTAGCGCGCTAGACGGATGAGGAGAATGACGGGGGCGTGGGGTGCAAGCGTTCGGGATGAGAGAGGTGCGATGACCGCCGCGAGCAGGCTGGCCGAACAGGCGGCTGCTGCGGACGCGCGGAAAGACGCGCGCCGCAGAGCCGCAGGGTGTTCGGCTCGCGCGTCATGAACGTGGATGCAACTCTCGCTGAGTGGTTTGCCAAG
>CAZTDK010000816.1:0-3156 GCA_964611965.1 uncultured Binatia bacterium (SeqCode)
CACCACGTTGGGGCTCAATGCGCCGGTGGTGACTCGCATGATGGACGAGCACACGCGCGGCGCCCAGAATCACCGGGTGCTGCTCTGGGGCCTCATCGCCCTGGTGGGCTGGCACCAGGCGATCCGCGATTTGAAGTCACCGGGCATCGACGTGACGGGAACACACCTGCGGGCAGCCGCACGCTAAGGGCGGCCGGCGACTCCTCTATGGACTACACCCGTTGCTCGTTCGGACCCGACGCCTCCGACAGGCGTACGGCATGAAGGCGGCGTCCTTTCCATCATCCATTCAGGCGGCTAGTATGCTGAACCTTCAGCCCATGACTTCCACGACGGATCGGCCGACGACCGATTCCCCGAAAACCGATCGCCCCCTGATGATCTCGGTGACCATTCCGGTTTTCAACGAGCGCGACAACCTGCGGCCGTTGTACGAACAGATCACGACCGTGCTCCGGCAACTGGAGCGTCCCTGGGAGATCATCTTCGTCGACGATGGCAGCGCGGACGGCAGCGGTGCGATTCTCGACGAACTCGCGGCACATGATCCCGCCGTCAAGGTGATTCATTTCCGGCGCAATTTCGGTCAGACCGCCGCGATGATGGCCGGCGTCGACTTCGCCAGCGGCGAGATCATCATCCCGTTGGACGGAGATCTACAGAATGATCCGAACGACATCCCGCGCCTGCTCGCCAAGCTCGACGAGGGCTACGACGTCTGCTCGGGATGGCGCAAGGCGCGGCAAGACGCGGCAATCCGCCGCAACCTGCCCTCCCGGCTCGCCAACCGACTCATCTCGGTGATCTCCGGCGTCCACCTGCACGACTACGGTTGCTCGCTGAAGGCCTACCGCAAGGATGTCATCAAGGGTGTACGCCTGTACGGCGAAATGCATCGGTTCATTCCGATCTTCGCCACCTGGCAAGGGGCCAAGGTTGCCGAGATCCCGGTCACCCATCACCCGCGGATCCATGGCGAGTCGAAGTACGGGCTCGAACGCATCCTCAAGGTCGTGCTGGATCTGATCGTTGTAAAGTTCCTGCACCGTTACGCCATGAAGCCGATGCACATTTTCGGCGGCTTCGGATTGCTGAGCCTCTTCATCAGCGTTTTAGCCGGCTCGATCGCGATCTTCTGGCGCCTCGCCGGAACGGCATATCTGATCCAAACTCCGTTGCCGCTGCTGTCGGTTATGAGCTTCATCACCGGCGTGATGTGCATTCTCATGGGATTGCTTGCCGAGTTGATCACGCGGACCTACTACGAGTCGCAGGGCAAGATGGTCTATCTGGTGGGCGAGACCCGGAATCTCTAGAGCCCGCGGCCGTTCTATGGTCCGCTCCCGCCGCTCTCGCGCGCGTTGCGCGTAGCCTTGGCACGTTGTCTCATCCCACCAGGCACGCGCTACGTGCTACAAGCAGGACGCTCCGGGAACCAGCCGCATCGAGGCATTGCCTGGCCAAGGGGAAACCGATCTACTAGAATACGACGCCGTGAAGAGAGCAGAGCCGTGGATGAGCTGACCTACCAGATCGAGGCGGAGATCGAGGCGAACCATTGGTGGTTCGTCACCCGACGCAAATTGCTGTCAGGGATCATCCGCGAGCTGCGCATTGCAGCGGACGCGGCGATTCTCGACCTCGGCACCAGCACGGGCACGAACCTGCGGATGCTGAAGGAAATGAACTGTCACAACGCCATCGGCCTCGACAAAAGTGAGGCAGCGATCCGCTACTGTGCCGGGAAGGGCTTGGGTACGGTCGAGCAAGGCGATGTCTGCGACCTGCCGTTCGAGGATGAGCGCTTCGCTCTGGTGTTGGCCACGGACATCGTCGAGCACGTCGACGACGACGTCCGCGCGCTTTCCGAGATTCGGCGGGTGCTCGCGCCGGGCGGAACCGCGGTGATCACGGTCCCGGCGTTCGAATCATTGTGGGGGGTACAAGACGACGTGTCGCACCACAAGCGCCGCTATCGCAAGCGACAGCTTGAGGAGCGCATGGGCGCCGCGGGGTTGGAGGGGGTCGAAGTCTTCTACTTCAACTATCTGCTGTTCTTCCCGATCTGGCTGGCGCGCCAGTTGATTCACCTTTTTCGTCTCAAGGTACAGAATGAAAATTTGGTCAACACATCGTCGATCAACCGCGTCTTGACCGCCATCTTCACCCTGGACGTACACACGGCTCGCTGGGTGCACGCCCCGTTCGGCGTATCGATCCTCGCCATTGCCCGCAGTGGACGCCGGGTGGCCGTCGGCACCCCGGTGCGCGTCGAACCGCCCATCACGCTCGCGCAAGCGCGTTCAGCCGCCGCGGGAGCGTACAGCCGCACCGGCGGCCCGCAGCCGGCATCGCCTCGCTGAACCGGGGCTGCTGGGGTTGGTTGCGAGGCTCGTGAACGCCGCCATGAACTGGATTGTTCTCGTGGCTTGCAGTCTGGCAGTCGGCCTTGGGTCGCTAATTTTGTGGTTAGCTGGGCGCATTCCACCAACGCCAGGTGCGGCTGAAAAGATGTGGGCTGAGGGATGGCGCGTTGAGTCCCAGCTGTTCCGCGATTTACCACGGAAACCGATCGGGCAACCTGACCCCAAGCCAAAGCTTGCGCGCAAGCGTCGCCAAATCTCAAATTAGCACGCCACCAATCTCGGAGCGCGGATTGCCAGAAGGCCGTCTGCGTGCATAACACCAGGGGCCGTGTTCCCATTGAGTCGGCGCGTCGGCTGGGTTAAATGTCGCCCATGGCCAACTCATGGGCGGCAGACTTTCCGCTGGTCAACGCCATCCAATCTCCGGAGGACGTCAAACCACTGGACGACGATGCCTTGCGGGCGCTGGCGGCCGAGATGCGCCGATTCATCATCGATTCCGTCACCCGCACCGGCGGGCATCTCGGCGCGGGCCTCGGCGTCGTCGAGCTGACACTGGCACTGTTCGCCGAGTTCGACTTCAACACCCGCGACAAGCTGGTGTGGGACGTCGGACATCAGTGCTACCCGCACAAGCTGCTGACCGGCCGCGCCGCTCGCTTCCACACGATGCGCCAATGGCGCGGCCTTTCTGGCTTCCCCGATCCGCACGAGTCCGCGTACGATACGGTGAAAACCGGTCACGGCGGCACCAGTATTTCCACCGCCATGGGTTTCGCCCTCGCCTGGC
>CAZTDK010000817.1:0-3153 GCA_964611965.1 uncultured Binatia bacterium (SeqCode)
TCCCGAAGCGTGAGGTGCCGACACCGACGATTGCGTACTTGCCCGAGAGATTACCCATTGAACCCCCTAGCGCAGACAACAGAGACCAGACGGCGGACAACAGACAGGACCGTCATTGCGTTCCCGTCTTTGCGCTGTTGTCTGTCGTCTGTCGTCCCTCTTCTTCCAACAGTGCCAGCACCTGTTCGCGCACCTCGCGCCGTTTGGCCTTCATGGCGAAGCTCTGCGGGATGGCGTCGACGAAGACGACGCGGCGCGGCGCCTTGTAGGGAGCGATGTGTTCCTTGCCCCACGCGACGAGCTCCGCCTCGGTGATGTCGCTGCCCGGTTGCCGGACCACCGCGGCCACCGGCATTTCACCTTTGACCCCGTGCGGTACGCCGACCACGGCGACCTGCAGCACCGCCGGATGCTCGCCCAGCTTGCGCTCGACCTCGGCGGGAAAGACGGAATAGCCGCCGACCTTGATCATGTCCTTCTCCCGCGCCTGCATGTAAAGCATGCGCCGGCGTCCTTCGCGCACCAGGTCGCCGGTGTAAAACCAGCCGTCGCGCAGCACCTTCGCGGTCTCCTCGGGATTGTTCCAGTAGCCCGACATGATGCCCGGTGTCTTCACCACCAGCTCGCCAACCGCGCCCTTCGGCACCTCATGACCATCGGGATCGACGATCTTGTACTGGACGCCACGCATGATCTTGCCGGCGGCTCCGTCGCCGCACGGCGGCCCAAGCGCCGTGGCCAGCTGCCCCGCTGTTTCGGCGAGCCCGTAGCCGCGCGCGAAGCGCGGGCGCCTGGTGCGGCCGAAGCGCCCGGGCCGCGCGGCGAGGTGGCGAAACGTGCGGATCAACTCGTCGGGCAGCGCGTCGCCACCGCCGCCAAACAACTCGATGGACGTCAGGTCGTGCTCCCGGGCGCCGGCGTCGAGCAGCATGCGATACATCGCCGGAATGCCGGAGAACATCGTCACCTTGGAGTCCTCGATCACTTCGAGCACGCGGCGCGGATCGAAGCGGCCCATCAACAGCATCGGCATGCCCATCAACAGCTGCAGCAACAACGCCTGATGCCCGGAGGTGTGCGCCAGCGGCATCACCAACAGACTGAGGTTGTGGCGCTGCGACGGCAGCAGCGCCACCAGCTTGCCATAGGAGCGGATGGCAAACATCAGCGCCGCATCGCTCAACATCGCGCCCTTGGGAAAGCCGGTGGTGCCGGCAGTATAGAAAATGATGGTGAGATCATCCGGCGCCAGTGGCGCTGCCGGGAAGGCCTCCGCTTGATCGGCGATCAGATCCTGCATACGCAGGACGCCGGCCGGGACGGCCTGGCTGGTGACCACGATCCAGTTCTGAATCGACGGCACCGCGGCGCGGTCGCGAATGACGGACTCGAACACACTGCGATCGGTGACGAACGTGCGGAAGCCGCAGTCCTCGGCGAGAAAACGGATTTCGTCGAGGCGCAGCATGAAATTGAGCGGCACCGGCACGGCGCCCAACCGCTGTGCCGCGAACTCGGCGAACGCCGCCTCGATGCGGTTGCCGGTCATCAAGCCGACGCGGTCGCCTTTCTTGACGCCGAGCTGTTGCAGGCCGTGCGCAATGCGCGCCACAAAACGCGCCAGATCTACGTGCGTGACGCAGTCCCCGCGAAAAAACGGATAGTCCAGCGGCTGATCGAGAAACAGCGCCGGCCGCTCGCCGTAGAGCTCGGCGAGCCGGTCGGGCAACGTCGACATGCTCAGCCGGTCCGCCTCGCGCACCAGGATGCGCCACTTGTCGCGGAAGCGCGGAACGGGCCAGTTCTTTTCAAACAGACGACTCAACGAAGACCTCGGACAGACAACAGATGACAGACAACAGATGACAGACGACTAACGTAACATCGCAGAGTTGCGACGGTCTGTTGTCTGAGAGCGAAGTGGTCTGTCGTCTGTTGTCTCTCTTCTCATCTTCCCTTCCACACCGGCGGGCGTTTTTCGCCGAAGGCGCGGATGCCTTCCATGGCGTCTTCGGTCGAAAAGATTTCGCCGGCGTAGATCATCTCCTGATCCAACGACTCCTTGAGAGTGAGGCCGAGGCCTTTGACGGCCGACTCCTTCACCTTGCGCACTGCGAGCGGGCCGTTCTTGCAGATGAGCTCGGCATACTTGATGGCCGTCGGCAGCAGCTCCGGCAACGGCACCACTTCGTTGACGATACCGTAGTGGTACGCCTTCTGCGCGCTGATCGGCTCAGCAGTGAGCAGGATCTCCATCGCCCACGGGAACGGAATCTGGCGCGGCAGCTTGGTCGTGGAGCCGCCGCCGGGGAACAGGCCGCGGCGCGGCTCGCCAATGCCGAAGGTGGCGTTCTCCGCGGCGATCCGGATATCGGTGCCCTGCAGCATCTCCATCCCGCCGGCAATGCAGAAGCCATTCACCGCCGCGATGATCGGCTTGAAAATGTCGACCTCGCGCAACACCGCCACCAGCGAGGCGTTGACCGGCACGTCACCACCCATGGTCTCGGCGCCACCCGAGGCGGACAGCTCGCCGATGTTCTCGGTGACCATGGGGATGAACTCCTTGAGGTCGCCGCCCGCGCAAAAGGCCTTGTCGCCGGCCCCGGTGATGATTGCCACCCACAAGTCGTTGTCGTCACGGAAATCCAGCCACGCCTTCGCCAACAAGCCGAAGGCTTCGAAGTTGAGCGCGTTGCGGCGCTCCGGACGGTTGATGGTGATGAACGCAATGCGTCCTTTTTTCTCGTAGATGATCGGCGGCATTCGCATCCTCTCAGACAACAGACCACAGACCACAGACGACAGACGGAACCGGAGCGAATCAGCAAGCGGTCTGTTGTCTGGAAGCGAAGCGGTCGGTTGTCTGTCGTCTCTCTGTTTTCAATCAAACGCTTGAATCACTCGCTTGAATGCAAGATCGCCCTTGTGAAGTCAAGGTGGTCCCACCCGCGGCAGCGTCCCGCAGCGGTGTGGCTCACGCAGCAACGGGCCGGCGATCGGTGCGACGTTCGCGGCGCACGCAACATCCCCCAAATTACGCTTGACAGCGCGCGCCGCACGGAATTAAAAGCGCGGGCAAGCGGTCAACCGAGGGCCAACAGCACGCCGGCAGCGAGGCCGGCAGCGAAAGGGGACCAGCATGGGGTGGAC
>CAZTDK010000818.1:0-3151 GCA_964611965.1 uncultured Binatia bacterium (SeqCode)
GCGGAACTTCCCGCCCTTCACCGCTGCGGCGCGATCGCGTCGGCCTCATCGATCACCAGCATCATCGCCGTCCGGTGCCCATCACGGGCCTTCAGCCGGTACAGCGTCTCGAGGAAGATCGCGCAGAACGTGGCCACCTCGCGTTTGCGGAACTCGGATAGATCGAGAACGGCACTGACGTGCTCCTCGACGATCATCCGGCCGACGACCTCGCCGGCGCTGGGCTCGAGCTTCACGTCGCCGTGCTCGCCGCCGAGGATCACGATTGGGATGCCGTCGTGCTTGCCATCCGCCGACGTGCGTAAGCCCCAGCTGTCGCCTTTCGGGTCGAGCACCACAACCTGCTGCCGCGCGTGCCAGAGCTGCTCGACCAGCTTCATCGCAAGGTAGCTCTTGCCGGCGCGCCGCTTGGCCAACACGCCGATCGTCTGGGTAACGACGTCGAGCGGGAGCGTGAAATGCTCACCGATGCGCAGTGTTCGTTGTCGACCGTAGGTTGCCTCTGTCTCGCTCATCCGCTTGCCCTCCATCATCCCCTGCCCCTATCCTCCGCCCCGTGAACCTCAACCTCGACCCAGAACCCGTCTACGTAACCATCCTGCACTGTGGCTACCGGTCGCGCTGTCGCGCGCCGAAGTGCGCTGCAGCGGCAACAACGATTCTCCGGAAGTCCGATCGCAGTGGGCATTTCATCCGGCAAATCGAGCTGTGCCCGCCGCATGCTGAGCTGGTGACCCAACGGGAGCGACGGCACGGCCTCGTGGTGAACGACTGGCGGTGACGTTGCCGTCGCCCCTGAATCCGGCCGCGCACGTACCGGTCGGAGCTGCTGCCTTGCGCCCGTGCCTCCTCACAGTGAATGCGCGGCCCCATCCACCTTCTAGTGCCCACGCGTAACCCGCTCGAAGGCGCGGCGAGTCTCCTCACGTGCGTTTGCGGCCGCGGCTTCCCTGGCCTCTCGGCGCGCCCGCAGTCGGTCGCGGAGCGTCGGCGTGGCGATTTGCCGCGGGCGATCCCCGGCTACCGGGCTCTCGAACAGGAGACACGCCCGATCCACCACCCAGGCGCCGCCGACAATCATGGCCGCTTCGATGAACGAGAGCGACACCTCCAGGTACATGACGGCGCCCTGGCCGGGCACAAAACTGGTGACGAACTCGAACACAAACGCGAGCACGTACCAGCGGAGCCACATCCGGGGCTCCCCGAAACTGAACAGGTCGCCACCGAAGATGAAGAGGGACCGCGGACGCTGCCGGTAGTGGGCATAGGCTGTGGCCGCTACGCCAAAGCCAATGCCCATAAGGAAATGGACCAGCAGGATCTGTCGAATGCTGTAGTACATGGTTCAACGCGTCCGTTCCGCCGCCAACCGCCGACGCTGGCGCTCGTCGGCGTGCAAATGCACCGTCTCGGGTTCCATCTCCAATCGGCCGTTCTTGCTGTCCTCCAGCAGGATCAGCGGCGGCCGCGCGCCGGCCGCGACGACGGTTTCGGTTTCCTGCAAGCTCATCGCGGCATCGGTGATGTGCTGCAGGAGCTCGTTCAGCAATTCCTGGGAGCGCTTCGGATCGATCGCCGCTTGCTTGATGCGCTCGGCCCAGACCTCCAGCGCCGCCCCCGCCGTGGAGACGTTATTCTGCGTGATCGCGCTGATCGCCGCGTTGAAGGCCGGATCCGTATTCTCGAACAGCTCGATGTGCGCCCGCGCCCGCATCGCCGTCGTGGCGCGCTCCAGCACGATCTTGAAGTTGGCAAACTTCTCCAACATCGACTGACGCATGCCATGCAGCGATTGGATGGCCTTGGTCGCCGCATCGCGCGACTTCTGCAACTCGGGGATCGCCTCCTGCGCGTTCTTCACCACCGCCAGATAGGTCGCCTCATCGAGCTTGGCCGCATCGAGCGCCCGCTTCTTCGCTTCGAACTTCCCCTCGGCATCAGGCCGATCGGCGATCGCGACCTCCTGCAGGGCGGCTTCAAGAATCGCCACCTCGGTGTTGAGGGCTTGGCGTACCTCGAGGGCGCGCAGGTAGAGCGGTGTCGCCTCCCGTTGCTTCGCCAACACCTCAGTCAGCTTGCGCTCATAGACCTCCTGGTCCTGCTCGTACTCGGTCTCGGACTCGCCCAACTGCTCGATCGTCGCGAGCACAAACTTGCCGAGCTCGGTGACCGCCTGCTCCGTGTCCAGGTTCTCGAGGCGCCGGTGACGCATGACGTTCGCACGTCGGTGCGCCCAATCGAGGCCGGCGGCTCCGAGGACGTGATACGCCCACTCGACGCCGTGGTACTCGTTGGCACGCTGAATCTCGATGCCCAACTCCGTAATCTTATCGTTGAGGCCTCGGCACAAGGCGCCCAGCTCCTCTTCGGTTCGCCGGGCCACCTCTTTGGCGTGTTGCAACTTGTGGCTTCCGTGCGGCGCGTCGCTTGACTTTTCCCGTGCCAAGTCATCGACGTCCGTAATCATAGAGCGAAGCATCTGTCATTCCACCTCTACCGGGCCAATGAGAACGGTCGACCCAGTGGTTGCACGCCGTCCCGCGTGGTTGGGGTCAATCCCCAAATACGTCATAAAACTGGAACAACTGCTCAGTTTCAGAAAACGTAACCACGAGTAGTATCCCGACAAGGGTAAAATCGGACGTGCGGCAACCGCATAGAGACTGCGCATGATGGTGCCTAACGCGTTCACCGTCGATCATCGTGGCGGAGCGCCCGCCGGAAATTGTCGCCACTCGACACCATCGAGCAAATGGCCAGCGGCTTTCTTGCCGACGCGATCCGCGAAAACACCGGGCGCCGGCGCAACGAAACGCGTGGCCGTCCCAGCGTCGTAGCTGCTTCATGTTGCCGAGACTGATGGCGGGCTCGAAATGCACCCGCGTGATCGCTCGGCGAGCATAGGGCATAGGCAGCGACGGATGCCGCTCTATCTTGAACAATGAGGATGAGTTCCGAGGCCAGCGACGCGGCCGTTTATGGGAACGGCCCGGTGATCGGCCGCGCCCAGGCGTCGCTTTCCGCCCGCCCGACGGGTACCGGGTTTATTGCCGCGCAGGTCGCGCCGTCCGATATCCTCAAGCGGTGGCTGGACCGACAAGAACCGAAGCGCTACCGGATCGCGCGCAAAAAGGGGCGACGGTAGTCC
>CAZTDK010000819.1:0-3148 GCA_964611965.1 uncultured Binatia bacterium (SeqCode)
GCCGACTTCTTCCACTTGCGCACCAATGTCGTCACCGAGCAGATCTATCCGGCGAGCCGCCTGTTGTCCCAGGTGACCGGGCTCACCGTGCCCGCCAACAAGCCGATCGTTGGCGACAACGCCTTCGCACACGAGGCCGGCATTCACCAGGACGGGGTGCTCAAGGACAAGCAAACCTACGAGATCATGCGGCCCGAATCGGTCGGCATTCGCAGCAACAAGCTCGTCCTCGGCAAGCATTCGGGGCGACACGCCTTCGCCGAGCGTCTCAAGCACCTGGGCATCGATCTCTATGAAGTCGACATGAACAAGGCGTTCGAACGCTTCAAGGCGCTCGCCGATCTCAAGAAGAACGTCTACGACGACGACCTCGTGGCCATCGTCACCGAGGAGACGGTGCGCGCGCCGGATCGCTTCGAGCTGCTCGAGCTCGAGGTGACCGCGTCGAGCAAGTCGCTCCCGCATGCCGCCGTACGCTTGCGCGTCGATGGGGCGGAGCGCCGTGGCGAGGGCGACGGCGATGGGATGGTCGACGCCTGCTACAAGGCGATCTCCCAGATCACCGGCATCAGCCCGAAATTGGAACGCTACGCCGTGAAAGCGATCACCGGGGGCACCGATGCCCTCGGCGAAGTGTCATGCTTGATTGCGCAGGACGGCATCACGGCGACGGGACAGGGCGCGCACACCGACATCATCCAGGCCAGCGCCCTGGCTTTCCTCAACGCGCTCAACAAGCTGGAGTCGCGCCGCTCGCGCTACCAGGGGCTGCAAGGCGAGGAGGGCCCCTGACTGGACCCGGAAGAAAATGGAAAACCGGAAACGACGAAACGTGAAATGAAAAACGCTCAATCGAAGATGGCAAGGCAGGCACGATTCACCGGTTTCCGGTTTTCCATTTCAGGTTTCCTGTTTTCCATTCTCTCTGTGCGGGATAGGAGCGTGCGATGAAGATCCTCGTGCTCCCCGGCGACGGCATCGGTCCGGAGGTCGTGGCGCAGGCCAAGCATGTTCTGGAAGTCTGCGCGCAGCGGTTTCACTTTCAGCTGGCGTTCACGGAAGCCGTCGTTGGCGGCGCGGCGATCGACGCCTTCCACACGGCCCTTCCCGACGGCGCGCTGCACCTGGCGCGATCGTGCGATGCCGTGCTGCTCGGTGCCGTGGGCGGCCCGAAGTGGGACAACCCACGGGCCAGTGTGCGTCCAGAGCAAGCATTGCTCGGCCTGCGCAAGGGGCTGGACCTGTTCGCCAACTTGCGGCCGGTGCGCGTGGTGCCGGAGTTGCTCGATGCCGCGCCGCTCAAGGCCGAGGTCCTGCGTGGTGTCGACCTCGTCTTCGTTCGCGAGCTGACCGCCGGCATCTATTTCGGCGGGACGAGCGAGCAACGGGTCGGCCCGAGCGGCCGCGAGGCCGTCGACACGCTGACCTACAACGAGGCGGAAATCGCGCGTCTGATGCGTGCGGCCTTCGAGCTGGCGCGCCGGCGCCGCAAGAAGCTGACGTCGGTCGACAAGGCCAACATCCTGTCATCGTCGCGCCTGTGGCGTGAGGTGGCGCATGAGATCAAGGCCGAGTATCCGGACGTCGCTTATGAAGACGTCCTGGTCGATGCCATGGCCATGTATCTGCTGCGCCGGCCGCGCGACTTCGACGTCATTGCGACGGAAAACATGTTCGGCGACATTCTCACGGACGAGGCGTCGATGCTCGCCGGGTCCATGGGCCTGCTGCCGTCGGCCTCCATCGGCGACGCCAAGAACAGCCTGGGCAAGCCGCGCGGCCTGTACGAGCCGATTCACGGCAGCGCTCCGGACATCGCCGGGCACGACACGGCGAATCCGCTGGCAACGATCTTGTCGTCGGCCATGATGCTGCACTACTCACTCGACCAGCCGGCGGCTGCGGAAGCGATCGAAGCCGCCGTCGCCGCCGTGCTGGCCGCCGGCTTCCGTACGCCGGACATCGCCCAGCCCGGCACGCGGGTCGTCGGCTGCCGTGAGATGGGCGCTGCCGTGGTCGCGCAGCTGCAATCGTGATAGACCACGCCTGCTCAACGGAGGAGCCTTCAGATGCGAAGTGCTCTCGTGGGAATCGCGGCACTATTCGTCATCGTGGGTTGGGGATTAGACTTCAACATCATCCTAGTTATCCAAGCAGTGAACACGGCGCTGACCGGGTGCCCCGCTTAAATCGGCCTGCACATCACCCCCGCAGCGCGTCCAGCGCGCGCAGGAAGTTGCCGCCGAGGATCTTTTGGATGCGCTCCCCGCTCCAGCCGCGGTGCAGCATGAGCTCGACGAGACGCGGCAGCTCAAGGACGGTGAGCAGGTCGCGCGGCGGGTTGATCAAACCATCCCAGTCGCTCCCCAACGCGGCGTGATCTTCGCCCACCGTATCGACGATGTGCGCCAGGTGCCGGACGATGGTCTCGGCTCGCCCGCCCAGATACGGGTCGCCGAGGAAGCTCGATTGATACATGACGCCGATCACCCCGCCGGTGTCGGCCACCGCCCGCAGCTGCTCGTCGTCGACGTTGCGCCAGTGGCGGTGGACGCCGGCAATGCCGGTGTGCGTCACCAGCAGCGGCTGGGTGCGATCGTGCACGCTCACGGCGTCGAAGAATCCGGCGCGGTTGATGTGCGCCAGATCGACGAAGATGCGCTTCTCATTGAGCCGGCGCACGAAGTCGCGCCCGAATGCCGAAAGGCCCTCGGTGCGCCCGCCCGCCAGCGGCGAGCTGGTTACGCCGATGCGCGAGGACGACAGGTGTACCAGCGTGATGCGCAGGACCAGGTTGTCCGGAATCAGATCAAGCGCGTCGAGCGAGACGTCGAAGGCGTTACCGCCTTGAATGGCGATGAATGCGGCATGCTTGCCGGCAGCGCGAGCGGCGCGATAGTCGGCGGCCGTGCGCACGACCTGAACGTCCGCCGGAGCACATTCCAAGAGGCCTTGCAGACGCCGCAGATTCTCCACCGCAGTCGGCAAGCGGCGGTCCGCCCGCCGCCAGACATTCGTGGTGATCACCCACATCGCGCCGCCGACGCAAGCTTCGCGCAGCCGCGGAATATCCACGTGACTGTAAAACCGGGCGCCCAGCAACCCGTGCCCGTGCCGCCGCCGCGGGTCGTAGCGCATCAGGCGGTAC
>CAZTDK010000820.1:0-3147 GCA_964611965.1 uncultured Binatia bacterium (SeqCode)
GAAGTAGCGCACGGCATTGTCCGGGAACAGCGCCTTGAACTCGTTATACAGCTGCGCTGCCAGCGTCTTGTTGGGCGCGATCACCAGCGTCGGCTTGTTCAACTGGGCCACGACATTTGCCACGGTGAAGGTTTTTCCGGAGCCGGTGACGCCGAGCAAAACCTGATGCTCGACCCCGCGTTGCAGGCCGTCGGTCAGCTGCGCAATGGCCTGCGGCTGATCCCCCTTGGGCTCGAACTCGGCGACGAGGTTGAAGCGTTCGCTGTGTGGCACAATGCGGACGGTTATAGCAGGCGTGTGGCGGATGCGAGAGTGCGTGGACGGCGGCCGGTGATGGTGGCGCATAGTGTATTGTGCGGCGGTCGATCATTTCATATAAGCCAACATATGAAGCAGTTACTGATCGAAGTCGACGAGGACACCTTCAAAGAGCTCGAACGAATTGCTCCCGCCCGGTCGAGGCGTCGGTCCGCCTTCATTCGCGCCGCGATCCACAAGGCGATTTGTGAGACACACGAGCGCGCCACGGCCGAAGCGTATCGACGCGTCCCTGACAGCGCCGCGGAGGCGTGGTTCGATCCACGCGTCTGGGAGTCCAAGCCGCCCGCGTATCGTGGTCGGAGAAAACGGTGAAACAATACGAGATTTGGTGGGCGACCCTGCCCCTTCCGGTCGGCCGGCGGCCAGTACTTCTGCTCTCGCGGAACCCGGCGTACGCGTACCTGAACAAAGTGCTGGTTGCGGAAGTTACCACCACGGTCCGCAGGATTCCCCAAGAGGTGACAGTCGGACGGCCCGAAGGCTTGGCATCTGCCTCAGTGGTCAATCTGGACAACCTGCATACGGTCGCGAAAAGTCAGCTCAGCGAGCGGGCCGGGACGTTACGATCGTCCCGCGAGATCGAGATCAAGCGATCCCTTGGGCATGTGCTCGGCTGGCCGGAGCTGAGTGCTCTCTGACTCAAGAGTTGTCGATTCTGAAATGACCTGCGCTGTATGCAGTCAACAACAGATGTTACCGTGAGCCGCGATGGGAACTGGTCAGCGAGCTGTCGCATGGCTCACCTTCGTCGTGGGCACTCTCGCAGCTCCATTGCTATTGGTGTCGGGAATTCACCGGGTTGCCTTTTGGGTACTTGCGCCACCCAGGGGCCACCACTTATTTGCTCTCTACCTCTCACCGAGCCTTCTGTTTCCCTTCGCCGGGGCGGGCGTTGCTCTTTGGGGGTTGCTCCCGCAGCGTGCATGGTGGCGATTGTCCATAGCCGCAATTGTCAACGCGCTTTATCTGATTTTCTTGGTGCTGATGTTTATCGGCACATGGAAGGGGATGGAGGACTAGAGCGCCCGACCTCTTTCGGAACCCCAAAAGACCGCGTACCTCGTCCGTCCTCCGTATTGAATTCCCTACCCGCTTGTGGCGAGATGGCCGTATCATTTGGCAAAAACAGGAGGAAGGTATGCGCAAGCTGCTAGCAAGCGTCGCGTTGGGAGTTCTGGTGCTGACTGCCGGGCGGGTGTTCGCCGAGGAGCGTCAGTTTACGGTGGTGAACATCGAATACGAAGGCAGCAAGATCTGGGTGCCGGGCACACTGGTCGTCAAAAAGGGCGATAAGGTGAAGATCAAGCTGATCAATAACGTGAAGTCCGATCCCAACCAGCACGGATTCGCCATCGCTGCGTACAACATCGCCGCGGTGGTGACGCGGGGCGAGCCCGGAAACGTCGAGTTCACTGCCGACAAGGCCGGAATTTTCCCGATCAACTGCCAGTTGCACCCGGCGCACGTGGGTGGCGAGTTGGTGGTCCTGGAGTAGGTCGAGCGAGGTGGGGGCGCCGCACGCTGGGCCTCCACCTCCGCTCCGATCCATGACTGGGATGTTGATCGCATGGCTGCGCTGACGCCTGAGGATTGTGATCGGGTGAGCTCCGATATTTCCGCAGCCTGTCAGGTGGCGAAGGTGCGGAAGGCGAAGCGCTTGGTGTCCTCCCAGTCATAGCCGCACAGCAAGTACATGTCCCCGGGGCCGGTGGCGTCGCAGGCTTTTGCCTGCCGCTCCAGCGTGTCCATGAGCTCCTGAACGGCCGCGGCGTTGCGCTGCTGAAAAACCATGACGCGGAGATCGGCACGCGCCGCCAGCAATTCCTGAAAATCGGCGTCGATGTGCTCCTCACGGCAGCTGTGCCACTCGGATTCGAAGACCAGGGGGACGCGCGCAATATCCTTGCCGTCATTCACCACTTGCAGCCACGTCAGGTCGTAGAGACAGTCAGGCCAGGGGTGACTGTTGTCGCCGGGCCGCGCCGCGGCGGCGGTCCATACTTCATACTTCATTTCGTCGCCCAACTGTGCGAGCTGATGCTTGATGAGCAGCGTCCAGCCGCCGGTGGCATCGATCCCAAGCCGGCGCGCCTGATCGGGGATCTTTTCGATGGCTCGCGTGACGCGGAGCGCTATTTCCTCTCCGTAAGACATGTGGACCTCCGCCATGTGCAACGAGTATGCATCTGTACCCAGGTCTCTGTCAAGCAGCAACGATGTAGTTGGAGTCGAATCTTCGCAACTGGTGCGTATCCAACTATCTGGAAAGGTCTGCGTCCCCTCGATAGTGTAATGCTCAAATGGGTTTCCTTGGGCGGCCACAATGCTGTTGGCTGGGGCCTGTGGCTGTCGAGCCCTTGCGCCGGCGTCGGCGGCCCCTGGTTTGTTTGAGGAATGGCGAGCTGGTATGCATTTCCATGGTTGTGGTCCGGCAGCGCGACCAAGCGGAGGAACATCATGGAATCGGCCTGTGATCCGTCACTCGAACAGCACCTGCAGTGTGTCGAGAGATATATGCGGGGGTGTGCGCTGCTGACATATCCACGGACGAAGAGCGCCTTGCGGAGCGAGCTCGCGGGGTTGCTGCTGACGCGAATGCCGCAAGCGGTGCAGGAGTGGGTGGATCTGGCGTGTCCCGCTTTCGGCATTCCCGAATCGCAGTGGGCGGAAGTGGCGGACTGGCTGCGCGAGGCGATGCTCCGTTGGGTGCGGCACATCGAGGATCCGTAGGATATCGATACCTACATCTATCTCCGCAACCACGCGCGGCGCGGCTTCATTTCGCACTTCCCGGCGTCGCGCTTCATCAGCGGTCAAATGAAGATG
>CAZTDK010000821.1:0-3145 GCA_964611965.1 uncultured Binatia bacterium (SeqCode)
GTGGTACCGCGTGGGAAGTGCGAGCCAGGGGGGTGTAGTCGGCGAAACCAGCGGCCAAGAAATCGCGGCGCCCCGGCACCGCGCGGCGGGCCCGCTGCCACTGGATCGTGGCGCTGCCTTCGCTCGCCGCCTCGAAGACCACTATCGGAGCGGGTCGCGCTGCTGCTGACAACGGCCCCGGAAAGGAGCTTCATGACGTTTACGACCCTCACTCTCGAACAGCACGACCGCGTACGGCACATCGTCCTCAATCGCCCCGAGCGCCTCAACGCGATCAATTTCGACATGCCGCGCGAGCTCGAGCGCGCCGTGGCCGACGCCAACCGCGACGAGACCGTGCACGTGCTCGTGCTGCGCGGCGCCGGGCGCGCCTTCTGCGCGGGCTACGACCTCGACTGGGGCACGCAGGCGGAGCACGCCAGCGATGCACAGCGCGGCTGGGATCCAATGCGTGACTTCGCCGGTATGTCGGAGAACGTGCGCTGCTTCATGAGCCTGTGGCACAGCCGCAAGCCGATCATCGCCCAGGTGCATGGTTGGTGCGTCGGCGGTGGAACGGACTTGGCGCTGTGCTCCGACTTGATCATCGCCGCCACCGATGCCCAGATGGGCTACCCCCCGGCGCGCGTCTGGGGGTCTCCGACCTCGGCGCTCTGGGCCTACCGGCTGGGCATGGAGCAGGCTAAGCGCCTGTTGCTGACGGGTGACGCGGTCGACGGCGCCATGGCCGAGCGCATCGGTTTGATCTACCGAGCGGTGGCTCCGGACCAGCTGGCCGCCGAGGCGGCCGGGCTGGCGAATCGCATGGCGCTGCTGCCGGTGAATCAACTGGCGATGATGAAGCTCCTGGTCAACCAGGCCTACGAAAACATGGGCCTGCGCACGAGCCAGATCATCGGTACGCTGCTCGACGGAATCGCCCGCCACACCCCCGAGGGCATTGCCTGGCGCGAGCTGGCGCTGGAAAAGGGTGTTAAGGCCGCGCTCGCGGAGCGCGACGGGCCCTTCGGCGATTACGGTTCGCGGAAGAAGTAGCGTCCGGCTGTACCGCGGGTGTCGGCCATTCGCAGTTGCGCGTGCGCCCGTCCCACCGTATGAAAGAAGCAGTGGAGTACCAAATGCCTCCAAGGGCTCCGGGCTGGCTGATTGGGAAGAGGTGGAAGAGGTTTCATGCCGAAGATAATGCTGATCAATGTGACCCACGCCGAAGAGAGCCGCGTGGGCATCGTTACCGATGGCGTTCTCAGCTCGTTTGAGATCGAGTCGTTCAGTCGTGAGCACCTGAAGGGGAACATTTACAAGGGCGTGGTGCACCGCATCCACCCCGCCCTGGAAGCCGCCTTCGTGGATATCGGCGCCGAGCGTGACGCCTTTCTCCCCTTGGACGAGATCTGTTTCCGCAACCTCAAGAACGGGGGGCGCGAAAGCGGCAACGGCGAGCGCCGCCGCCCGAGGATCAATGAGGTGCTCAAGCCGGGCGAGGAGGTGCTCGTCCAAATCGTCAAAGAGCAGTTCGCCAACAAGCCGCCGACGCTGAGCACGTTCTACTCGCTCGCTGGCCGCTACCTCGTCCTGCTGCCAGGATCAGATGATGCCGGGATCTCCCGGCGCATCGAAGGGGCCGAGCGCACGCGCATCCGCGAGCTCATCGAGAATCTCGAGGCGCCGGAGGGGTTCGGCATCATCGTCCGCACCGTCGCCGGCTTCGATCAAGGCGTGCGCGAGCTGCAACGCGATTTGACGTACCTGCGCCGGTTGTGGGACAGCATCCAACAGTCCGCGGCGACCAAGCGCCCACCGGCGCTGGTCTACCGCGAGCACGACCTCGTTTTGCGCAACATCCGGGACTACTTCACGCCCGATATCGACGAGATCTACGTCGACAACGAAGAGGTATTCCAGCGCGCCCGTGAGTTCCTGCGCGACGTCATGCCGGAAAAGGAAGGCGTGCTGCGCCTCTACGACGGCGACCAGCCGATCTTCTCGCACTTCAACGTCGAGTCGCAGATCGAAACCATCTACAAGCGCCGCGTCTCCCTGAAGTCTGGCGGCAGCATCGTCATTGACGGCACCGAGGCGCTCACGGCGATCGATGTCAACTCCGGACGCTCGATTCGTGGCGCCAATCAGGAAGACACGGCGTTTCGCACCAATTGCGAAGCCGCCACCGAAATCGCCCGCCAACTGCGACTGCGTGACCTCGGTGGTCTGGTGGTCATCGACTTCATCGATATGCGCAGCCCGCAGCATATCAGCGAGGTCGAGAAGACGCTGCGCACCGCGATGCATGGTGACAAGGCACGCCATGAGATCGGACGCATTTCGCAATTCGGGCTGATCGAGATTTCTCGTCAACGCTTGCGGCCCGCCGCTGCCGCGACGTCGTATACCGCGTGTCCAATGTGCGAAGGACACGGGCTCGTGCGTACCACCGAGTCGGCCGCGCTGGTCGCTCTGCGCAAGATCCATCACCGCGTCGCGCAGGGGGACGTCGCCGCCTTGCGTGTCGCGCTACCGCCGGAGGTGGCAGTCTACCTGCTCAATCAGAAACGCGAAGATCTGGCACAACTCGAGCGGCGCTATGCGACACGCATCCAGATTGCGCTGAATGAGCAACTCATGCCGCACCAGTCGGAGCTCGAGGGGCGCGCGCGCGTGGAGGGCGAGGTGCCCGAGCCGCCGCAAATGCGTCTCGGTGGGGTGGCACCGATCGAGGCAACCGCCGCTCCGCAAGCCAATGGCGAGGGTGAACCCGTGCCCGCCACGCCAGCCGCCGGGGCCACAGCGGCGACACCGGGAGGCGCCGAGGCGGACAAGAACGGCAAGCGCAAACGTCGCCGCCGCGGCCGCCGCCGCGGTCGGGGGAAAATGGCCGCCGCCGCGATCGGCGAGGCGCTCAGCGCCCTTGGAGCACACGCCGGAATCCAGGTCGAAGAAAGCGAGCGGCAAACCCTGCTCCCGGAGGATCTGTCGAATGCGTCTGACACCGAGGACGCCGACGAGTTTGCGGAAGATGGGGATGCTGAGGAGGTGGGCGAAGATGTTGAAGAGGCGGGCGAACAGGGCGACGCGTTGACGCACGGTGAGGACGCGCCGACCGCAACCGTCGATGCGATCGCCGCGTCGGCACCGGTCGAGTCCACAG
>CAZTDK010000822.1:0-3137 GCA_964611965.1 uncultured Binatia bacterium (SeqCode)
AGCCGACCTTGCGTCCGGCCTGGCGTTGCGCCGGCGGGTTGAGCTTCAGCACCTTGAGCCGCGGCTTCACGTCGATACCGAGGCTATCGATCGGAATTTCCTTCAGCTCCTTTTTGCGCGCCTTCATGATGCCTGGCAGCGACGCATAGCGTGGCGTGTTGAGCCGCAGGTCAACGGTCACCACGGCAGGCAGCGGTAGCTCCAAGGTTTCCAGCCCACCATCGACTTCGCGGATGACGTTTGCCTTGCCGTCTTTCAGGAGGACGCCGGGCTGCCCACCTTTCTCCGCTTCGGATTCGAGGCTCTCCACCTTCGACGCGAAGGTAGCCTGCGACCATCCCATCAGCGCCGCCAGCATCTGCCCGGTTTGATTCGCATCGTCGTCGATCGCCTGCTTACCCATCAGCACCAGGTCCGGCTTCTCGTCCTGCACCAGCTTCTGGAAGATCCGCGCCACGGCGAGCGAGTCGAGCTCCTGCTCACTGAGCACCAGAATGGCGCGATCGGCGCCCATGGCGAGCCCCGTCCGCAGCTGCTCGGCGGCGACTTTGCCTCCGACGCTGACTAGGACCACTTCTTTCGCACCGCTTTTTTCCTTCAGCCGGAGCGCTTCCTCGATGGCAATTTCGTCGAATGGATTGACCACATACTTGAGATTGTCGGTCACGATGCCACTACCGTCCGGCTTGACCTTGATCGCAGCATTCGGGTCCGGCACACGTTTGACCGTCACAAAGATTTTCACAGAAGCCTCCTCAAGGGGGGAATTTCGAAAAACCAAGTGTCGCTACCACAGGGGTACTAGTCGGTCAACAGGCTCCGCCTGGGCGTCTTTTCTATGGGTCGCTCCCGTTGGTCGCTAGGACCTACGGTCGGCGTCATTTCTATGGGCCGCTCCCCGTTGGGTCGCTGCACATCTCCAAGTCCGACAGGCTGCTAGGGGCTGCCGTCGCAGGGGTTCGGTTGACGCGCAACATGGTGCCCAGTTGTAGCGCCTCGCCGGGTTGCCTCATCCGGAGCCGCCCCTAGCGACGCATCGCGGAGCGGCCCATTGAAAAGACGCCGGCCGCAGGCCCCGCAGGCCCCTATTCGGTGTCGAAGCCCAGGCGAGTCGACAGATCGCGTCCGGCTTTCACCATCAGCGGCACCACTTCCTTCTCGATGCGCTCCTGCGACAGCCGATACGACGGACCGGCCACCGCCAGTGCTCCGACGACGCTGCGCGTATAGTCGCGCACCGCAACAGCAACCGAACGCACGTCTTCGATGTGCTCGCCGAGATCGACCGCAAAACCGTTTTCGGCAATCTTCTTCAGCTGCGGTGCCAAGGCCTGGCGCTCGACGATGGTCTTCTCGGTGAACTTCTGCAGCGTCTCAGGAAGCGAGCCGCGCACCTCCTCGTCGGCGAAGGCGAGTTGCAACTTGCCAACGGCAGTGGCGTGCAAGGGCAGGAATTCGCCAATCCGCGCCGCTAGGCGTACGGGCTGATCCGCTTCGACGGCATCGAGCGGCACCACGCTCGCGTTGCGCACCACGGCGATGAACGCCGTCTCGCGGCTCGTCCTGGCCACTTGCACCAGCACCGGCCGCGCTTGTCGCAACAAGCCCACCTGAGTGATGAACCGCTGCCCCAGCCGCAAGCAGCGGATGCTCAGTCGATAGTTCTCGGTCGCCTTGTTCTGCTCGATGTAGCCGCGGGCCTCCAAGGTTGCCAGCAATCGAAACACGTTATTTTTGTGGAGCTTCAGCCGTTTGCTCAGCTCGGTCACACCAAGCTCATCGGCTTCACCAGTGAACTGCTCCAACACATCGAGCGCGTGTGAGACAGACTGAATGACGTAATTGGTCTTTTCACGCCGGACTACCATCGGACCTCCGCAGCTGCAAAAAAGGCGTTTTATCTACTTGAGATCTTGCGGAACTGTCAAACGCTTGGCAACCGTCAAGAACGCCGGTGGCACGTGGCATGTCGCACGTAGTCGGAGTTCTTGCCTCTTGCCACGAGCCACGTGCCACGTGCAACCTGCAGACGAGCTTGCAAACTCCGCCCTAGCTTCCTATACGGGCGTCACCACAACGAGGAGGTAAACCATGGAAATTACTTCGGGAATGGTGCAAGTCACGACTGCCGATGGAGCCATGCGAGCGAGTCTCTCGCGACCAACGGCAGGCGGCCGGTATCCGGGCGTGGTGGTTGTCCAGGAAGCCTTCGGTCTCAACGAACACATCAAGGATGTTGCAGCGCGCCTTGCACGTGAAGGCTACGTTACGTTGGCGCCGGATCTGTATTACCGCCAGAACAACGCCGTCGTCGGTTACGACAACCTACCCGAAGCGATTCGCCTGATGATGGCGCTCTCCGATGACAACATCGTGAAAGACATGGGCGCCGCAATCTCCCACCTCCAACAACAGCCCGCGGTACGTGCCGATCGCATCGGAGTCACCGGCTTTTGCATGGGTGGGCGCGTCACGTTCCTCACCGCGTGTCTCAATCCGGCAGTGAAGGCCGGGGTGCCATTCTATGGAGGCGGCATCGGCAGCGCCGCGCCTGGAGGGAAGGCGCCACTCGATCACGCCGCCGCGCTGACCGGGGCTCTGCTGCTCTTTTACGGCGAGAAGGACGGGTTCATTTCGCTCGATGAGGTCGAACGGGTCAAGACCCGCCTGGCCGAGTTGAAGAAGAACGCCGAAGTCGTCGTGTATCCCGGTGCGGACCACGGTTTCTTCTGCAACGAGCGCGCGTCATATCACCCCGCGTCAGCCGCGGACGCATGGAGCCGCTTGCTCAAGTTTTTCGAGAAGCATCTGAAGGCATAGCGCGGTGGGCCGCCGATCAACCACGCGTCGCAGCGCGCGCCGATCGCTGATGGCAGATCGCGTATCGTTGCTGGCTTTCCACCAGGTGCTTGCTTGCGCCATCAGCGATCGGCCATCTGCAATCAGCGGCCTTGCATGCGCCCTCAGCGATCAGCCATCTGCAATCAGCGACCTTGCATGCGCCATCGGCCATCTGCCATATGCGATCAGCGAGCCGATGTGATGCGAATCATCCTGATAGGACAAGCCGCTTTTGCGGAAAAGGTGCTCGACGGCGTCCGCGCCGACGGCCACGAGGTGGTCGCGGTGTATTGTCC
>CAZTDK010000823.1:0-3135 GCA_964611965.1 uncultured Binatia bacterium (SeqCode)
GTTCCGCGTGCTCGGCAACGTCATCCTGTTCAACAACAGCGTCACCTCGATGGGGCTGGCGCCGTTGCTGCTGGCCGTCATCTATCCGCGTGTCAAACGCGCGCGGCTACGTTATCGCGACATTCTCGGTCCCCGCAAAGTCAAGCCGCTCGCCGTGCGCCGCATCGGGCTGCTCCTGGTCGCCGTGGCGACGCTGGGCGGCATGATCGTCGGCAACCTGCTGTCGAACGGCTCACTCCATCTCCCTTTCCTGACGACGCCAGACAGCGGTGTGGGCACGGGCGCCGCCGCGGTCGGCTTCGGCCTCATCCCGGTGATTGCGCTGCTGCTCGTCGGCGTGGCGTTGCTGTAGAAAGGGAGCGTGCGCGTGCTCGTCGAAGAGCAGTCATGACGCCCAACCGTTCTGCGCACCGGCCGAGCGAGCAAGAGCCTGCGCTCACGAACACGCGCACGATCACCGCGCCCGACCCCGACGAAGCAATCCGGCTCGAGCATCTGTCGTTCACCTACGCCGAGCAGACCATCCCAGCGCTCGATGATGTCTCGTTCACGGTACGACGCGGCGAGATGATCGTGGTGATGGGCGCCACGGGGGCGGGGAAAAGTACGCTGGCGAAATGCCTCAACCGCACGATTCCGGCATTTCAAGGCGGGGCGTTGCGCGGCGAGATCAGTATCCTGGGACGGCGCCTCGAACGCGAAGGGGTAGCCGATTTGGCGGGGATGGTCGGATTGGTCTCGCAGGACTTCGAAGCGCAACTGTTCGCCACCAATGTGGTCCAGGAGATTGCCTTCGGCATGGAACAGCTCGGCGTGCCCCCGGATGAGATGCACCGCCGCGTCTCGCAGGCGCTCGCGACGGTGGGCCTGGTGGGCTTTGAGCATCGCGACCCGAGCACCCTCTCGGGTGGCGAGAAGCAACGGCTGGCGATTGCCGCGACGCTCGCCTTGCGGCCGCGCATCCTGGTGTTTGACGAGCCGACTACGGACCTCGATCCGCTCGGCAAGCTCGAGATCTTCGGCGTCCTGCGAACCATGCGGCGGGAGGGTTACACGCTCGTGGTCATTGAACACGAGAGCGCCGCCGCCGAGGATGCCGATCGGCTGATCGTTCTGAGCAACGGCCGCATCGTCGCCGATGCCCTTCCCGACCGTGTCTTCGCCCAGGTCGATTTCCTCGACGCTCATGGCGTGCGGCCACCAGATCTCAGCGTTCTCGCCAACCGACTGCAGCTCACGCCCCCGCCCCGCTCGCTCGATGCAGCCGAAGCCGCGATTCGAAGCACAGTGGTCAGTGATCCGTCGGCAGTGATCCGTCCCCCTCCCGCCTCACTCGTCGCTCATCACTCGGCATCGGCTCCGCTCGTGCAAGCCGAGGCGGTCGAGTTCACCTACGACTCCGACGTGCCCGCTTTGCTTGGGGCCTCGCTGCACGTCGCCGCCGGTGAGTTCGTTGCGCTCATCGGCCAGAACGGCTCGGGGAAGACGACGTTCGCCAAGCATCTGAATGGCTTGCTGCGGCCGCGCCGTGGGCGGGTGCTGCTCCGCGGGACGGATGTCGGCGCCCTGCCCCTCAACCGTGTCGCCAGCGATGTCGGCTATGTGTTCCAGAATCCGGATCACCAAATCTTCGCGGCGACAGTGGCGGACGAAGTGGCCTTCGGACCGCGCAACTTCGGACTCTCCGCCGCCGTTACATCCGAGCGTGTGGACGACGCGCTGCAGGCGGTCGGGCTCGTCGGGCTGGAGAATGAGGATCCCTTTTTGCTCAGCAAAGGTCATCGGCAGCGTCTCGCCGTGGCGTCGCTGCTGGCGTTGCGCCCGCAGCTGTTGATTCTCGACGAGCCGACCACCGGACTCGACTACCGCGAGCAGCGGCACATGATGGATCTGTTGAAGCAATTGCACGCCGGCGGCATGGCCATCTTGATGATTACGCACAGCCCGTGGGTGGTCGCCGAGTATGCCGAACGCGGCGTCCTGATGCGCGACGGCCAGGTGTGCTTCGACGGCCCCTTGCGCAACTTGTTCGCCGAAGAGGAGCTCCTGGCGAGCGCCCACTTCCGGGCCCCCGACATCACCCGACTCGGCCGCCGCCTGGGCTTCACACCGCTATCGGTGGCGGAATTTGTCGCGGCACTGCAGCCCGCCGATCGCTGCTGAACCGAGAGGAAGAGGAAAATGGAAAGCCGGGAATGGAGAACCGGGAATTCAAAACCGGCAAATGGAAGACCCTACCAATTTCTCGGTTCTCCATTCTCCATTCTCGGTTCCCGGTTTTCCATTCTCCCCTCTTGAGCATCATCAATGCCGCTCTTCCTCTACATTGACCGGCCGACGTTCCTGCACCGCCTGCATCCGGTCGTCAAGGTATTGGGCATGCTGTGCTTCTTCGTGGCGGCGTTCGTCAGTCAACGGCCGGCGGTGATGCTGCCGATTGCCGCCGGGGTGGTGACCTTGATCATCCGCGCCGGCGCGTGGCCGAATGTGCGCCGGCTGCGCGTCTTGTTCATTCTGGTCTTCGTGATGACCTTCATCGTCTGGACGCTGTTCTACCGCGGCGGCGTTCCCTGGCTGCGGGCCGGTCCGCTCAACGTTAGTGCAAGCGGCGTGGTCTTCGCACTCGGCATGGCCATCAAGCTCGCCACCTTTCTGGCCGTGGGAGTTGTCTTTCTCTCCACCACGAAGATCGAGGAGTTTGCCTACGCGCTGACCCGGGTGGGGTTACCGTACAAGGTGGGATTCACGCTGACCCTCGCGTTCCGGCTGGTGCCGGTGTTTCTCGACGCCGCCGTCACCGTGGTCCAGGCGCAGCGCTGCCGCGGTTTCAATTTCGACGAAGGCAACCTCTTCCAACGGGCGCGGCGTTACGTGCCGGTGATCGTGCCGGTCTTCATGGGCGCCCTGCGGCGCGCCGACGGCATGGCGATGGCCCTCGAGGCGCGGGGCTTTCAGTCGGGCCGCACACGCACCGCCTACGAGCACTTCCCCTTTCGGGGCAGCGACGGCGGCGCATTGGCGGTCGCCGCTGCCGTCGCCATCGGCTATCTCCTCTTGTGGCACTACGGATACACGGCGGTGCCTGGTTCGTAGCGCGAATCTGCGCTCGGCGTCATCCCTGTGGTCATTCCTCGC
>CAZTDK010000824.1:0-3134 GCA_964611965.1 uncultured Binatia bacterium (SeqCode)
GAAGCCGCCGACGCCGGTGACCTGCCCGCTGTCGTCGAACACCCACTGCTGGTTTTGCCACGGATCGCAGACCTTCATGATCACCGCGGCGCCCGGCTCGGGGGAGCCGTGGTTGATCACGTTCATGCACATGTTGGTCTCGCCGCTCGTGAGCTGGATGGGGGTCGTGCACCCGGCCGCAGCGAGGACCCCGGCAAGCAGCGCGCCTCGGATGCAGAGAATCCGGCTCATGTGGATAGCCCGCACAAAGCACTAAGTTGACGGAGTTGACGGAAGCCCCCAACGCCCCCTGGAAATCTCGGATGCACCCTCAATACGGGGCGGACAAAGCGCCTGTCAAGCATTTTCCTCGGACGCATTTTCCTCGGACGCCAGCCGGGCCAAGCGGCGGCGGGTGCTGCCTCCGGGCGCACGGGGGCCGGACCAGTCACCCCGTAGTCCAGTCAGCCGGAGGCTCGACGCCCGGCAGCCACCCGGTGGTGACGTTCGCGGGCATCGGCGTTGGTGCCTCGGTCGGAAGGCCCCTATACACGGTCCGTCTGGGATTTCCAGCGTGACGTCGGGGGGTAGTGGCAACGTCTGATACTGAGGGCTTCCGTCAACTTGGTGCTTTATGCGGACTAACCCAGGACTAACCCCCCGCTCCACATTGACTTGGATTACCTTGACGTTTAGAGTCGCGGCCCCGTTGATGCGATTTCCAACCCGGAGGGTGTCATGTTGCCGGTGGTGTATCTCGATCTGGCGCCGAACGACTGTCAGAACGAATGCCTTCTGGGGATATTCGTCCCGGTGCAGACAGGCTTGGTGACGATCGCGGAAATTCCGGCGCTGAACCGCGAGGCCGGGACCTTCGATGTCCTGATCGACACGCCCAGCACATGCGTCACTGGGGCGCCCGTGACAACGCTGCGCTTCCCCGGCGCGATCACCTACCTCGAGTGCACCGATGACTGCAGCCCGGAGGGCACAAACACCCCGACGCCGTCCAGCATCGCGACCCGAACCAGCACACCTTCGATCTCGCCGACATCACCTCCGGACCACGGCGCAGGCGGCGGCTGCAATCTCACCCCCGGGGACGGTCCGCAGGGCATTGCACCAGCCTGGCTTCTGGCAGCGATGGGGGTATCGCTGTGGCGGCGTCGACTGCGGCCTCGGTAACGACATGGTAGTCAGGCAGGAGTGCTCCACATGGACGCCAAGCAATTCGTGACGCAGATCTTCGAGCGCTGGCAGCAAGGCGACTCACAACCGTTCTTCGACGCCCTCGCCCCCAACGTGATCTGGACGGCGAAAGGCTCCACGCCCATCTCCGGCACCGTGAGAGGCAAAGCGGACTATCTCGCCAAGATCTACAACCCGTTGCTTTCCATCTTCTCCGGCCCGACGAAATGCGAGATCGTCCGAATCCTCGCCGAGGACAACATTGTCGTCGTTGAGTGGCGGGGCGAAACTCCGACCACTCTGGGATCAGCCTACACAAATGAGTACTGCTGGGTGATCCTTGTCTCTCCCGACGCCACCTCCATCCTCGAAGTTGTCGGCTACTTCGACACTGCCCGTGTAGATCAACTCTTCTTCCGCAAGTAAGAGAGTCTCCGTACGCGCATCGGCTCGGCCCGTGGTCAGGGGCCCAGGTGAAATGTTCACAGAGCGGGGGAAAACCCGGAGAGCTACAAGTGCTCCGCGACCGCCGAAGTTCCGGCCGACCGAGGTGCAGTTTGGACACCGGTTTGGACACCGGGAGGCCCCCAACCCTAGACCCCTTCCATTTGCTGGGAAGAGGAAGCGTCCTCGACGGGATTTGAACTCCCTGAGCCGGTCGGCACCCCGTCGCCCGCAAGTACGCCAAGCGCCGAGATTTCCGAGGGGAAACCAAGGATCAGCACCAAGGCTCGGCGTCCCAGGAAGGCCCGGAAGTGACCGCATCATCCTGCTCATTGCACGCGCCGGACGTATCGCCCGCCTCCGCGGCCGACAGGTCCTGCGCCTCACCGACAACCCCGCTACCAAAGACCTCTACCAACAAGTCGATCATGCTCTCGGGGCGTGAAAGAATTTCGGATTGGGGCTATGTCACCCGGCCGGACCCGAACAGACGGCGAAAAAAGGCCGCTAGAAAGTCCTATCACCTCGTGAGGAATGCAACATGATCACTCGAACTGGCGGCGCACTCATCCAAGGCTTCCTCGAAGCCTACGAAATCCCCTTCGTCTTCGGTAATCCCGGGACGACCGAGACCACCTTCCTGGCGGCCGTGGCGGCATCGAAGGCCACCTACATCCTGTCCCTGCATGAATCCAGCGCCGTGGGCATCGCCGCTGGCCATGCGCTCATCACGGGCAAGCCCTCCATCGTCAGCCTGCACACCTATCCGGGCCTGGCCAACGGCATGTTCAACATGCGCAATGCGCTGATGTCCGGCGTGCCGATGCTCGTGATCAACGGGCAGCAGGATTCGCGCTTCCTCATCCACAATCCGGTTCTCGGCGCGCCGAACACGCAATTGGCCGAGACCGCCACGAAATACGCGTATGAGGTGACCCGCACCGACGATCTCGCCGTCGCGTTGCAGCGCTGCTACCTGCAGGCGCGACTGCAGCCGACCGGGCCCGTGTTCCTGTCGATCCCGATGAACTTCATGCTGGAGCAGACGGAGCACACCGCGTTCAAGAAGACGCGGATCATCGACGACACGGTGCCGCGTGCCATCGACGAGGTCGTCCGCGCGCTGCAGGCCGTTCCGGTGGGCGGGCTCGCCATCGTCACCGACTACGCGGTCGGCGCGGCGCACGGTGTCGACGCGGTGAGCCGCATCGCGACCGCGCTCGCCGCAGACATCTACGCCGCCCCCTTCCATGTGCAGGGGACGGTCGATCCGCTCCATCCGAACTTCCGCGGCCAGCTTCCACCGACGACGCGGAAGATCAACGAGACGCTCAGCCGCTACCACACCATGCTGCTGATCGGCGAGAAGGTCGACAGCTTCACCTATGATGGCCTCCCGGCGCTGCCGGACGATCTCCGGGTCATTCAGATCGCTCCGGCCGCCAGCCAGCTCGGCTTCGATTTTCCGTGCGACATGGCGGTGCTCGGCGACATCGAGGCGACCCTGGCGGCGCTGGCGGCGG
>CAZTDK010000825.1:0-3131 GCA_964611965.1 uncultured Binatia bacterium (SeqCode)
CCGCCATTCAAAGCCGTCGTGAATCAGATGCCCGATGGGAGCCCCGTGCCAGGCCACAACCAGGTTCACCGCCGCGAGATTCCTCGCGGGCTCAACGGTCGGCCGGCGCAAGAGAAAACCCTCCGCCGCCTTGCCTTCGCGCAGCCAGTCATTCTCGCGGGCCAACGCCCAAACGGCATCCGCCGCCTTCTGCGCGCTGCCGTATTCTTCGATCAGGCGTGCGGCGATCGCTTCGCGCATATCGTCATCGATCGAGGCCGCGTGCTCGCTCCGCAATCGGAAAGCCTCCAGGAAGCGTTGCCGCATCGAAGAGACGGTGATGCGAAACTCGCCCATCCCGTCGTCGACAACGGCTTCACCAACCGACGGATGTTTGGGTGCTTCGTTCTGGATGATCTCCAACCCTCGGATGCGGGTGCGCTGCTTGCGTCGCGCACTAAGAAAGAGACGCCCGTTTCGCGTCGGGCCGAGCAGGACGGCGCTCGCCCCCGAGAGGTATGCCTTCGGGTAGAGATACCTGGCGATGCGGACCGCGTGCTTGACGACGATCGCCTCGACGTCGTCGTCCGGATCGACGTAGACGCCGCGCATGAGCTGGATCAGCTTTCCGGCTTCAGCCCGGTAATGGCTGCGGGTCTTGTCCAGCGTTTCGCCAACGAGATGAAGGGCCATTTTTCCTAACTTTCCCGTACTTCAGGTACGACTAGATTAGCACATCTGTGACCGTACCTCAAGAAATTTCAACTTTCCCGTACTTGAGGTACGCGAAAGTTAGGCTCTGCCAAGGAAACAGCCGGATTTCTGAATGAGCCGGGCTACTCGTGCCTGAAGCCCTCCAAGACCGCAGGGAAGCGGGGAAGCAGAATTCCTTGTTCTTCACAGTGAAATCATTATGATGTCACTATGAATCGGAATGGAATCACTTCGTCCCAAAAGCGCCGCCCGGCAATCGCACGCGTGCCTGTCACCGTCCGCTTGCCGCAAGACGTGGTCGAACAAATCGACATGGAGCTGAACCACAGGGACGTTCCCCTCTCCAGAAACAATTGGTTCCTGGAAGCGGCGATCGAGAAACTGCGCCGCAGCGGACCGGCAGGGCCACATGGCGCGAAGTGACCTTCTCGTTTCGTTGGTAAAGGCGGGAACGCTTGGCGACAAGCGCAGTTTCCGCGTAACCACTGAAGCGATCATCGCCGAGGAACGCGCGAAGCATCACGACGTGCTCGCGGACCGCCTCACGCATCTGATCCAGTCGAATGGCGGTGGCGGCGCAGCGTCGCCGGGCGTGGCTTCCGCCGCCGATCCATCCCCGCGGGCGAAGGATTTCATTGCGGAGATCACGCCCCGGCGCAGACTCGAGGATTTGGTTCTTCCGGATATCGTCACGCGGGCGGTCAAGGAGCTGGTCGAAGAGCAACAACGCGCCGACGTGTTGCGCGCCCACGGTGTCGAGCCGCGGCATCGCGTCCTGCTTGTCGGCCCGCCGGGGACCGGCAAGACCTCGCTGGCCGAGGCGATTGCAGAAGCCGCCGCCGTCCCGCTTTTTCTTGTGCGGTACGAATTGATGATCGGCAGCTATCTCGGCGAGACCGCCGCGCGCCTGAAGCGCGTTTTCGACTATACACGCACAACGCCATGCGTGCTCTTCTTCGACGAGTTCGACGCGATCGGGAAGGAGCGCGGCGATCTTCACGAAACCGGGGAGATCAAACGTGTGGTGACCTCGCTGCTCATGCAGGTCGATGACCTGCCGAGCTACGCGATCATCGCGGGAGCCACCAATCATCCGGAGCTTCTCGACCGCGCATCCTGGCGCCGTTTTCAATTGCGGCTCGCGCTGCCAATGCCCACGGCGCAGGCCCTGGCGTCATACATCGAGAAGTTTGCTCAGCGGTTCGAAGAACCGCTCGGCTATTCCCCGGCATCCATCGCCAAGGTGCTGGGCAGAATCAGTTATGCGGAGGTCGAACAATTCTGTCTCGATCTTCAACGCCGCCACATTCTTGCACTTCACGAAAAACCGCTGAAGAAGATCGCCACAGAACAACTGGCCATCTGGAACACGCGCGCGAAGAGCAAGAGCGATCGGGCCAAGGTGTAACGAATGCCCGAGCGCCCGATACTCGCTCTTCCACGGCCCCAGCTTGTCGAGCCGCCGCCCGGCCGAGGTCGCCTAACCAGGCCGCACCTCCCGAGCAAGGGCAGTCAGGTCGAGCGCTTTGGCCCGGACTTCAAGCGCCTGCACGACCTGATCGCCCGCGGCGGGGACCCGCTACAGCTGCGGCATGATCCGACGAGCCTCGCGCCCGATCGCGTGATCGTCTTCGAGATCGCCGGCACTGTGGCGGATTTCATCCGCGCCATTTCCAAGGTGCCTGGTCTCGAACTGATGGCGGAATACGACACCGAAGAAGCCCCCGATGAACGCTTTGCGGAACTCGATACGCGCAAGGGACGCGAAGGTCAGCTCCGCCCGGACAAGCCAGTCGCGGGACGGTTTTACCTCGCCATGCCCGACGTGACGGCGCTGAAACAGCTTGTCAGTCTCTGGCGCCGATGGGAGAACGGCCAGGAACTCGGCCCCAATCGCGCGCCCTTCAAGCACGTCTTCGCGCAGCTCCGAACTTTGCGCCCGTGGGGGGCGCAGGACCGGATTCCTGATGAGACGATCGCCTACTGGCACGAAGAATTGCACCGCACACCTGGTCGCGCTGTTCGCACGGAAGTCGAGCTGTGGTTTTACAAGACCCAGCAGCGGCGGCAGCAGGCTTCGCAATCCTTCGCCCAGCTTGTGACCGCCGCCGGAGGGACAGTGATCCATGAGGCGATCATTCCGGAGATCGCCTATCACGGCATGCTCGTCGATATCCCGGCCGCGGCCGTCTCTGAACTGATGCAACGCCGCGAGGTCGCGCTCGCGCTCGCGGACGACGTGATGTTCCTGCGTCCGCAGAGCTTGCTGATTTCACCGCTTGAAGCGGAAGCAGCCTCCGCAGACGACCTCGACGGCCGGCAGGGACCGCCGGCTTACAACGTGCCGATTGCGGCATTGTTCGACGGCATGCCGGTCCAAAGACACATTCTGCTCGCGGACCGGCTGATCGTCGATGATCCCGATGATCTGGAGGCGC
>CAZTDK010000826.1:0-3127 GCA_964611965.1 uncultured Binatia bacterium (SeqCode)
CAACGGCTCGCCGAGCCAGCAGTGGGTGTCGCACTGACGGACGGCCCCCGCGACCAACGTTCCAACCGAACGCCGCTCCTGAATCGGCCGCTACTGCACGCGCGTCACCAGAATCCCGCGGACCGCTGGAAAACCACCGCCCGGACCGATATACGGGGCGGACAAAGGCTATCCGCTTATGTCGAATCGGGCCTTTGTGCGGGCTATCCGCCTATGCACCCGACGAGGCCATGGCACGCGGCCTGGCGGACCTGAAGGTGCTGGCCGACCTGGTGTCGGTCGATGCCTTCGTGCACGGCGCACGGCCCACCAGCATCGATGCCGGCATCTACGGCTTCATCGCCAACATCCTGTTCTACGACATCGACACGCCGCTGAAGCGCTATGTCGAGGAACACCCGCAGCTCGTGCGCTATTGCCGGGCGATCCATGCGCGCATCGCGGGCCAGTTTCCGGGGCCGCAGATGAGCCCGGCTCACTGAGACAGCAATCCGCCGGCATCCGCCGGATAACCCGCAGCGGCGCGCTGCCGCGCCTTGGCGTCGAAGTACGAGCGCACCCAGGCGAAGCGCTCCCCGGCAGGGTCCAGGCCCACCGTGCCGGCGATCGAGGCGATGCTGATTGGATGACCTGCGCAGCCCCAGTTGCCCTCGGGGATCTCGTTGATCATCACCAGGATGCTGGCCCCCGCCTGGTCGGGCGCCAGCACCTGTGTCAGCGCGGCTGTGGCACCCGCATGCACCTCGTTCTTGTGCGCCTGGTTCATGTAGCCCTCGGGGATGCTGACGGTCACAAGGAAGGCGCCGGGCGAATGCACGAAGTGATCGTCGTTGCGCCCGCCGACCCACCAGTCGGTATCGTCCACCGGGGTGAACAGCACCGTGGCGAAGGCCTTGCCGCCTTCGGTGCGTGCGCCGCCTTCCATCTGCAGCAGCAGCTCGGTCAAGCGCGCGGCGATCGCGGCCTTCTGCTCGCTGTTCAGGCTGCTGCGCCGGTGCTGGACTTGAATGATCGGCATGCTGTTCTCCTTCAGCTCACATCACGGTTTCGACGATCAGCAGGTCGTTGTGACCCGCGCCGGTGCGCAGCGGCACCGCCTCGACATCCCAGGTGCCCAGGCTGTCGCGCCGGGCCAGCGCCGCGCCCTGCACCCGCGCCTCACCTTCGATGACGAAGGCATAAACGCCGTGCCGGCGCGACACCGGCCGGTAGTTGACTTCGGTCGGCTGGTCGCTGACCAGCCGTGACACACGCACGTCCTGCGGGATCGGCAGCGCGTCTGCAGCTTCGCCCACCAGCTCGGTCAGCCGGTTGCGATTGGCCTGCGAATCGAAATGCCCGCGGTGGTACGACGGCGGCAGGTACAGCCGGTTCGGCAGGAACCAGATGTAGATCGCATGCATGTCGTCCGAACGCAGGTTCAGCTCGCTGTGCTTGCCGCCCGAGCCGGCCGAGAACACGTAGTAGTCGCCGGCATGCAGCTGGTCGACGTTGCCCACGGTGTTGATGTGCGTGAGCTCGCCCTGCAGCACGAAGGCGCAGATCGCGAAGTCGTGGTGCGGATGCATGTTGTAGCCGCAGCCTGCCCCTGAGAAGACCTCGTTGCCGAAGACACGCACGCTGCCGAAGCCGCTCCGGCCGGACTGGTACTCGTGGAAGTTGAAGCTGGACTGCCGCGTCAGCACGGCATCGGGGTGGCCGGCGATGTAGCTGGCGTTCGGTCCGGTGGAGACATAGCGGCCGTGGCCACGGTCAGCGGCGCGTAGGATGAAGCTGTCTTGCATGGTGGGCTCCGGGTGAAGTTCAGGACCGCAGTGCGCGCCCTGGCTGGCCATCGGCGTAGGGAATCTCGACCATCTCGAAACCGCTCTTGGGCGTGCCGCAGTCGGGGCAGACCCAGTCGTCCGGGATGTCGGCCCAACGCGTGCCGGCGGGAACGCCGTGTTCGGGCAGGCCGAGCTGCTCGTCGTAGAGGAAGCCGCAACCCAGGCACAGGTACAGCTTGAAAGGATCGTCGGACATCGCAGTTCTCCAGCATCAGTATGATGTGACGCGTCACGCGCTACTGCAAGCAGTAATTTACAATCGCACTGTTTTGGGGCCAAGCGGGCCCCAAGCAGGTCAATACGGGGAGAAGCAATGGACGCCGTGCCGACCGGCACCAAAGCAGGCAAGCTCAGCGAGCAGACGCTGCGGCGCCCGCGCTGGGACATCATCACGGGGCGCATTCCAGCGGGGACGATGCTCTCGGTGTCGGCGCTGTCGGCCGAGACCGGCATGTCGACGACGCCGGTGCGCGAGGCGCTGCTGACGCTGGGGCGTGACGGCTTGGCGGCGCCGCTACGCAACCGCGGCCTCCGCGTTGAGGCAATGTCGATCGCGCAGCTGGACCATCTGTTCGCGCTGCGCGAGTTGCTGGAGGGGTAGAGTCGAGATGTGGCGCGGTGGGGTAGGCTGAGGTTTGGGTTCCCTGTTGCTCGCTCTTTCGTCTGCGAGTGTCCCAGCATTTCAGCCGTGCTCCGTTTCCACATCCCGATCATCAAACCGGACGTGCGATTCTCCCGCATCCGGCTTTCGGACAGGAGCTCACGCTTTCGCCCACGCGAAATTGCGCCGTCGCACCTCGAGCCGAATCAGGTTCAGCCTCTGGTACAGGTATCGATCCGGGTAGCGCGTCGTCCCCGCTCCCTGCACCTTAGTGCTTGCGGCGGGTAGGTAGCATAAAGCATCGAATTGACGTAAAGCCTGTCTCACACGCGCTCAGCCGCATGCAATCTCAGATTGACCCGTGTATACGGCGTGCATAAAGGCCGCGTCAAGCGTTCCGGGTCTCTGGGCGAGGCCGTGGAGGTCCCCCGTGCCGGCGCGAGTGCCTCGCCGCGGCACACCCCGACAATGGCCGGTCAGTCAGTGAACCAGTCGGTGGGAGGGTCAAGGCCCGGCAGGGTTTCGGAGATTCGCGCCGGGACCGTCGTGGGCACCTCGGTCGGTAACCCGAGATGCCCCAGGATCTTCGCGATCACGGTCCGGTCCGCGATGGCCGCCACGAACCGTAAGCGGCCACCGCACCCAGGGCAGGCCAGCACGTCGATGGCAAACGTGCGCTGCAGCAGGTCCGCCCAGGCGT
>CAZTDK010000827.1:0-3125 GCA_964611965.1 uncultured Binatia bacterium (SeqCode)
CCCCCTTCGGGGGGCCTCAGGACAGGATTGGTCGCTAGACACTGCCAAGTCCGACAGGCTGCTCGGTGTCACGGCCCGACACTGATGTTGCTCCCGGCGCCCGCAGCTGGTAGCGATCCAGGCCATGAAAAGCCGGTACGAGGATGCCGCGGCCGAATCGTTCGTGCAGCAGTTTGCATCAGTGCCGCGCGACGTGGCGTTACGCGTGTACACCTCGCGCCTGATCGGTCAAGACGACACGCTCGTCATGCACGGCGGCGGCAACACCAGCGTCAAAGGCCGGCATCGGCTGCTCATCGGTGAACAGGTCGAGGCGATCTATGTCAAAGGCAGCGGCTGGAACCTCGACTCCATCGAGCCACCCGGCTTACCCGCGCTGGACCTCGCCTATCTGCGCAAGCTGCGCGCGTTGGGGACACTCGCCGACGAAGACATGGTCAACGAGCTGCGTTCGCACATGTTCGATGCCAGCGGCCCGACCCCCAGCGTTGAGACGCTGCTGCACGCGTTCTTGCCCCACACGTTTGTCGACCACAGCCACAGCGATGCGATTCTGGCGCTCACCAACCGAACCGACGGCGCATCACTGTGCCGCGAGATCTTCGGCAACCGCGTGGCCATCGTCCCGTACATCATGCCCGGTTTTGCGCTCGCCAAGGCCTGCGCCGAGGCCTTCGAACACGACCCCAAGGTCGAAGGACTCGTGCTCATCAAGCACGGCTTGTTCACATTCGGCGAGACGGCGAAGGAAAGCTACGAGCGCCACCTTGCAATGGTGACGCTCGCCGAGAACTGGCTCGCACGCGGAGGCAGGACACTCACCCCAGGCGGTGGCACCAGACGCTCGCCGCGCGAGTTGGCGGCACGCGTGGCGCCGCTGCTGCGCGGCGCGCTGAGCGAGGCGACGGGCAACGCCGATGCGCCGTACCGGCGACTGGTTCTGGAATGGCGCGCCACGCCCGAGATTCTGGAGCTGGTGAATTCGCAGGAGCTGGTGACGATCGCCAATACAACACCACTGACGCCCGACCACGTGATCCGCATCAAGCCGTGGCCGTGCATCGTTCCGGCTCCAGACTTCGATGACGAAGTGGCGCTCGTGCAACAGATTACCAGCGCGGTCGCCGATTTCCGCGCCCGTTACGAGCGCTACGTCGCCGACTGCATCGCGCAGAAGGGCGTGCAGCGCCGGGCTTTGGATTCGTTCCCGCGCGTCGTCCTCCTTCCCGGTGCAGGCATGTTCTGCTGGGGGCCGGCGAAGAAGGACGCGCTCATCGCCGCCGACCTGTACGAGCACACGATCCGGGTCAAGACCCAGGTGCACGCCGCCGGGACCTACGAGGCGCTGACATTGCCCGAGCTCTTCGACATGGAGTACTGGCCTTTGGAACAGGCCAAGCTCGGCAAGGCCAAGGAGAGGCCCCTGGCGCGCCAGGTCGCACTGATCACCGGGGCGGCGGGCGCCATCGGCAGCGCCGTTGCCGCGCGGCTGATGGAGGAAGGCTGTCACGTGGTGCTCAGCGATTCCAACGCCGCGGCGCTGGCACGCGTGGCCGCCGAGCTGGGCAAGACCTACGGCAAGGACCTGGCGCGTCACGTCGTCTGCGACGTGACCAGTGAAGCGAGCGTGGCAGATCTGTTCGCCGCAGCAGCGCGTGACTTCGGCGGCGTGGACATCGTGATTCCCAATGCCGGCATTGCGCTCTCCAAGCCGCTGGTGGAGTTGAGCGGCGAAGAATTTGCGCGCGTGCAAGCGGTCAACATTCACGGCTGCTTCCTGGTCATGCGCGAGGGCGCAAAGCTGTTGCGCAGGCAAGGGACCGGCGGCCATATCATCGTCATCGGCAGTAAGAATGTTGCCGCACCCGGCGCGGAGTTTGCGGCCTACTCGGCCAGTAAGGCTGCGGTGCACCAGCTCGCCAAGGTGGCGGCGCTGGAGCTGGCGAAGGACGGCATCCGGGTCAACACGCTCGCCCCGGACGCCGTGTTCGGTGATGATCGCACTCCCAGCGGACTGTGGGCCGAGGTCGGCCCCGGCCGCGCCAAGGCCCACGGGATCGACCCGTCACGACTCGAAGAGCACTACCGCGAGCGCAATCTGCTGAAGGCACGCGTGACCGGACGGCACGTCGGCAATGCCGTCGTATTTCTCGCCACCCATCAGACGCCAACGACAGGAGCCGTCATCCCCATCGATGGCGGCCACGCACAGACCTTCTCGCGGTGACGGGCGGCATCTGACCTGAGTGCTGGTGGGATCGCGCGCGCGAGTCGCTATCGACCAGGCGGCGATGTTGGTGTGTCGCTCGATTAAGGGCTCGTTTCCCGCTAGTAGCCTAGATACTCAACATCACCGATTCATCGTGCCAGGATTGGAAAAGCCTATGGTTACGCCACAACAAGTCCTCGAAGAGCTCAAGAAGGTAAAGTACCCGGGCTTTGCCCGCGACATCGTCTCCTTCGGCATGGTCAAGGACGTCGAGGTCGGCTCAACCGGCGTCAACGTCATCCTCGCACCGACGACGGCGCGCGACGAGGTCGTGCAACAGATACGCGAGGCGGTCACCGCCACCGTGTCGCAGATGCCGGGCGTGACGGCTGTGCAAATCAGCGTCACCGCGCCCGAGGCGCCGGCGCGCCGGGTCCAACAAGGCCCCGCCGGCATCCCCGGCGTGGCGCACGTCATCGCCGTCGCCAGCGGTAAGGGCGGGGTGGGCAAGTCGACGGTCGCCGCCAACCTGGCGCTGGCGCTCGGCAGCTTGGGGCACCGCGTCGGTCTCATGGACGCCGACGTCTACGGTCCCAGCATCCCGCTGATGCTCGGGTTGCACGAGCGGCCACAGTCGACGGAAGACAAGCGCATCATCCCGTTGGAAAAGTTCGGCTTGAAGGTCATCTCTCTCGGCCTGTTCATCGACGACCGCACCCCGGTCATCTGGCGCGGGCCGATGATCAACAAGCTGCTGACGCAGTTCCTGCGCGAAGTGGACTGGGGTGAGCTCGACTACCTCATCCTCGATCTGCCGCCGGGGACCGGCGACGCGCAGCTGACCATCACGCAGCAGGTCCCATTGACCGGCGGGGTCATCGTGACCACCCCGCAAGACGTGGCGCTCGAAGACGTC
>CAZTDK010000828.1:0-3124 GCA_964611965.1 uncultured Binatia bacterium (SeqCode)
TCACAGGCAAGGAATCAGCACCCAGTGGCCGTGTTTTGCACAAGGCTGTAGCTAGCGCGCCAGGCGGCTTACGGCTGCATCGAGGTCTTTGCGGTCGACGATGTCCAGCACTTCAAGATGCGGGCCGCAGATGCGAAAAAGGAGGCGGTGGTCACGGCCGACACGGGTGGAATAGACGCCGTCCGTCGCCCGCATGCGTTTGACGCTGCGCCATGTGAGTGTCTCTCCCGCCGCGAGTGCGGCGATGGCGTGCAGGGTCTGGGCAGCAGTTCGCCGCGGCAGCATGACCAGCCCCTTGGCGGTGGCGGCAGCATAGCTGGGAATGAGAATCGAGCGTGGGGCGGCGATGGCAACTTCACCGGCATCGCTGCCCCCGTCCGGGCCGCCGTCACCGACGGCGGGGGGCGGCGCCGCGTGACTCGCAGCGCCGGGGACCGCGGACAACCGCGCCAGCTCGCTGCGCAAGTCGGAGCGCTGTCTGGCACCGGCCGCGATCTCACCCTGCAGAGCCTCGATCTTCGCGCGCAGCCGCTGGCGCTCGGCTGTCAATTCGGCGACGTGCGTCTCATAGTCGGCGTGCGGCTCGCCATCGTGGTGGTCGAGGAGGCGCTCGCGCTCCGCCGTGAGCTGTTGCAGCTCACGCAGGCGCTTTTGCAAATCATCATCGAGCCGACTCTTGTCGCGAGCGGCGTCGCGGAGCTGACCACGGAGTCGTTCGACCTCTGCGGCGAGACGCTCGTGCTCGCGCTGATCTACCTCGTGTTGCGGCACATCGGGCGGCGGCTCCGCGGATCTGCGGAGGCTGTCATACACGTCCCACCACGGCTCGTCCGGGCTCAACCCGAGGCGATCGCGCACGCGCTCGATCTCCTCGAGCAGCACCTGGCTATCAAAGATGCGCTCGGCGTTGATGCAGCCGCGCGCCACCGCGATGCCCAGGGCTGGAACATGGTCGAGCAAGTCGTTGGCGCAATCGATGACGCCGCCGACCTCGTCTTCCTGCAGGCAGCGGAGGATCCACGCATCGAGCAGGGCGAGCGCGTCGGGACTGTGCCGCGCCAGCGCGAGCCGTACACGAAAGTCGTCGCGCTTGCGCTCTTCGGGTCGCGCCAGCTCAAAGTGCCGCTCTGCAAGGGCAAGCTCGCCAGCTGCCAAGGCCTCCTCCGCGATCTCGTCATGATACTCATGCGCGTGCTCTTGGCCACCAGGTACATCCAGTCGGCGCGTGATCACCTCGACGAAGCGCTCGGCGAGGTCCCAACGGCGATGCTGGAGCAACCGGCGCATGCCGCCGATGAGCTGCAGGGTCGTCAGGCGCTCCAGGTCGACGCGGGCCAGCTCAGACGGCCGCAGCCGCTCGAACAGTTGCTCGCGCACGCGCGCGTGGCGCGCGTCCAAGGCCTCGAACTGCTCCACGAGCGACTCGGGGCAGCCGGCGGGCGCCTTACCCTCGCAGCATTTCTTGTACTTGCGTCCGCTGCCGCACGGGCATGGGTCGTTGCGTCCGACCTTCGGGGTCGGACGCACCACAGTGTACCCCGCCACCACCCGCGGGCCTTCGCGCTCCGGCAGCGCGGCGATGGCTGGAGCAAACAGCGGGGCGCGGATTTGCTCCCCGAACGCCGCTACGGTGGGGTGGTCGCCGGCGCGTACGTACGGCCCCGCCAGCGACCTCAACCCCGGATCGTCAAGGGCACCGGCCGCCAGGCCGATGAGGGCGGTGGCTTCCGGGCCGAGCCCCCGGCGGGCAAGGGATCGCAAGCGCGCCACCAGCCGCGGCGGGGGCGGCGCTTCGCCAAGGAGCTGAGTTGCAAGATACAGCGCCAGCGCCTCGCGCTCCCAGCTGGCGTGGCCACCTTCAACCAGGTCGAGTAACAGCGCGACGCGGTCTCCCTCGGCCGCGCCGACCAGCGCCGGCAGGTACTCGATGCTCGGTAGATCCGGCAACAGCTCGAGCAGTGTCGCATACGGCAGCGGCTCCCCGGGCGGCAGCGAGCGCAAAGGCCAACACCGTTGCGGCATGCGGGCCGCGCGCGCGCAACGCCGGACCGATGGCCTCTTGAATCTCCGCCGGCAATACGGCAGCGGCCAACGCGCGGATCGCCGGACTGGTCAGGGGCGTCGTGCTGGCACGCTCGATCAGGGGAAGAATCCTTTGCACGCGTTCCGCCACCTGCGCTGCGCTCACAAATGTGCAAGCCCCTTTGTCGAACATGCGCCCGCTGAACTCCGCGATGGCTCCGTCGGTCAGATCTGCGAATTCAGCTTCACGCCTTCCATGACCTTGTCGAAAGGCCGGTAAGAACGCTCGTCGCCGTTACCCGGTCATACAGATCGTCGGGATGCCACCGGTCGTTTTCACGCCAGCAAGGAAACCGGATTCCTATATTCCTGTCAATCTTAGTTCCGCACGCTGTGCTTCACTCACGAGGACAACGCGCGTGTTGTGTTTGCGGACGCCCGCATGAACCTCCGTAGCCGGGCACGCCAACTTGTCCGCACCACCCAGGATGTCATTCCTGTCACCCGTCACACATGATGACGGATTGGAGAATCTCGAGAGCGGGGCACGGGTCGATGATTTTCTCGAGTGGTTTCCCGGCGTGACCCGCGAACAAGTCGAGACCGTGCTGGAGCACGCCGAGCATCACATCGGCGAGGCTCCGCAGAACCCCGGTTGTTCCGCCCAGGTACTATGCAGACGCAATCTCCAGGCGAAGCCGTGGCCGGTGGTGTCGCTGCGCTCAACCACCGGCTTCTTTTGGGAAGCGAGGCTCTCTTGCAAGCTGCCCGTGGCGCACCGGCGTTGAACGCGGCGTCGTGCCTGACTCTTCCGATCTACCGACTCGCGGGCTGTGACCACGACGCCCTTCCGCTCCCACCGCGCGCCATCAACTTGTCCGCACCGTCGATGCTGCTATCCTGTTCGCCATGAGTGACCGGCGGCAACCGCTCGACGACGAGACGGGGGTCATCACCGAACGGCGGACGGAGCGCAAGCTCCAGAAGCCGAAGATGTACAAGGTCCTGCTGCACAACGACGACTACACCACCATGGAGTTCGTCGTCTTCGTCCTGCAGGGCATTTTCCACCGCTCGGAGGCCGAGGCGGTGCAGATCATGT
>CAZTDK010000829.1:0-3121 GCA_964611965.1 uncultured Binatia bacterium (SeqCode)
GAATCAGGACCGCGGCGACGAGTGGGCGAAGCTCCGGCGTCGCCTCTTCCGCGTACCAGAACAGTGCGTCGGTCGGCAGCATGCGCGACCCCGGACGCGCTGCACGTTCAAGTCGATCGGTTGCTGGCATCGCCGTATCCTCCGTACACGGTGCTTGAGCATACGACGCGCCAGTGCCTGGTAGCTCCAGCCTCATGATCGCACTCACCAACGGCTTCGCGCCGTTGCGAAAGGCCTGCGGCCGGCGTCCTTTCCGATGAGCGCATTGAGTTGAGTTCCCTGATCGAGATCATTCGCATTCACGAGAACTGCCACCTTGCTTCCCGCACGTGGAATCTGCGGGGATAAGCGGGTATGAGTCCTACCCCGTGCGAGAGAGGCAAGCCCAAGGCAACAAGGTTCTCGCAAAGCCCTACGCACGGCGCGCAGCCAAATGGTGGGCTGGGGAGCCCGCGATTAGGGCGAGAATTTGAGGTCGATCGAGCGCAAGGTCGCGTCATCCAGGTTGGCCCATGTCTCGACCGGCGGCAGCGATTCGTGCCACGCCCGCAGCTTGAAGCGTCCCGCGGGAAGGCCGGTGATCTGGTAGTTGCCGCGTTCGTCCGGCGTCGTGAAGTAGTTGTTCTGCAGCACGACGATGAACGCGTGCATGGTGGGATGAACATTGCAGCGCAGTTCCACGACGCCGGCCTTTTCGAAGGTCACGCTACGGGATTCGCCGCGCCCAAACATGCCGACATCGAACTGCTGGGTGGTCGAATTGGAGAAAACGTTATGCATGACGTCGTCGCTATTCCGAAACGCGACGCTGCTCCCAACCACGACCGGCAGAACGTGCGGAATGAACGTCATGTTCTTCTGGTCGATGCTGGCCGTCGCTGCTCTGGGTGTGCCGATGGTCCCTTCGAGATAGACCACCACGTCTTTCACCGAACCGCTGTCCGGCGGCAGGGTCACCGTGCCCTTCACGATTCTATCGTTCTGCGCACCCGCGCGTCCGGCCAACACAGACACGACGCCGGCAATTGCCAACAACCCAAGTCTTCGAATCATATCGCCCTCCACTCGTCGAAACCTACCGCATCCGCGGGAAGCAAATGACATACCGGCACCGGCTCATGACCTGACGACATTGCATCGCGTTCCCGGCAGTTTCGTTGTCGGGAACGCGAGCAGCCCAAAACGCCAGCTATGGATGGCGCCCGCCACTTTCGTGATCGGGAAAACGCGCGGACCATCTTCAATCTGTGGCCACTGCGTGCCATGGTGGCACATAGACTGCTTCGTGTGGTGGCGAGAGTTTCGAGAACCGGAGGGCTGATCATGCGTAGACTGCGAGGGTTGCTCGTCATCAGCAGTATAGCGATAGCGGTGGGACCCGCTGCCGCGGCGTACCGTGAGATCCCGGTCGAGAATGGTGGCCGCATCAGCGGTCACGTGCGCGTGGTCGGCGAGGCAGCGACGTTGGCCCCGCAGCCGGTGTTCAAGCAGCAGGAGACCTGCGGCACCACGGTTCCAGACGAGCGGCTGGTGATGGGAGCGAACGGCGCGTTGCGCTACGCCGTCGTATCGCTCACCGACATCACTGCCGGTAAGCCGGTACCACGTGATCGCGCGGTTGCGTTGGACAACGTGAAATGTGCCTTTGTGCCGCACGTCGCGGCCGCGAGCGTCGGGCAAATGCTCACCATCCACAACAGTGATCCATTCCTCCATGATGCGCACGCGTTGCTGGGAGAGCGAACGCTCTTCAACGTCGCCATTCCCAAGGGCATGACCGTGCGCAAGCCGCTGGCTTATCCCGGCCTGATCCATATCAACTGCAATGTCCGGCATACGTGGATGCATGCCTACCTCTTCGTTTCGGAACATCCGTACGACACCGTCACCGATGATGCCGGGCAGTTTGTCATCGACGGCATCCCGCCGGGTACGTATACGCTGCGCATCTGGCACGAGTTGCTCGGAAGCACTGAACGCACCGTGACCGTGCAAACGGGGGGAGCCACCAACGTCGACGTGGACCTGCAGGCGGTTGCTCCGGACCAAGCGGCGAAGGATCGGAAATGATGGACTCCCATCTCCCCTCTGTCCGATTCATGCAAAAATGCTAGGCTGTGAGTGTCAACTGTGAGAAGGCGTTGCGTCCGGGCGTCGCGGATTGGTTTTGTGTGCGGGCAGTAGCGGGTCCCTTCAACCAACGAAAGGAGGCTGTATGATTCGAACACTCGTAGCACTAGCCACATTGGCGGCGTTTGCCGCGCCGGCTTTTGCAGCCGATGGTGCAGCAATCTACGAAAAGAAATGCAAGTCGTGTCACAGCATCGGTGGCGCCGGTGGCCCCATGGCGAAGATGGGGGGCCCACTCGACGACGCGGGCAGTAAACACGACGCGGCGTGGCTCGAGGCGTTCATCAAGGATCCAAAGTCCAAGATGCCCGACTCCAAAATGCCCAAGTCCTCTTTGACCGACGACGAGTTGAAGGCCGTCGTCGCGTACATGCAGACGCTGAAAGGTAAGTAAGCAAGACCTCCAAGATCCCGCACGCCCGCAACAGGTGTTGGGGTGGGGAGGACGGGGGGCCCCCCCCACCCCACACCTGCGATTCCTACTTCAACCCCTTTACGTAGTCGACGACACCCTTGATTTGGTCATCGCTCAACTTGCCTCCGTAGGCCGGCATGCTCGGTGACTTGCCAGCGGCTTTGCCGCCTTCCTTGATCACCTTGGCAACGTCCGCATCGCTCTTGCCCTTCAGCGCCGTCGCAAAGTCCGTTGGTGGGGGCTTCAGCATCTTTGCCGCGGCGCCATCACCCTTGCCGGCGGCGCCATGGCAAGCGACGCAGTTCTTCTCGTACGTCGCCTTGGCGTCTTGTGCGACCGCCACCGATGCCATGAGCCCAGTCAGCGCGCAGCCCGCCGCGACCAACGTCGCGGTTTTGATGAACCTCATTCTCTGCATAGTCTCTCCTCCCTCCTTCGCATTGCGCCTCACGCCGTTGGCGGAGACACTTGTGTGATCATTCCAGTCGCACGCAATGTCGATGCCATCTTCCCCTCCACGGCACACGCACCAGCCGTCAATCGAGCCTTCTCATAAGCGCAACTAGTGGCGCCATT
>CAZTDK010000830.1:0-3119 GCA_964611965.1 uncultured Binatia bacterium (SeqCode)
ACCGCCGCCGAGCTGCGGGAGCTACAGGAACGCGCCCGCAACGTCACCATCCAGTCTCGGACCAAGGTCTACGTCCGTTTCCCGATCTCCATGACCTGCTACCGCGCCCTCGTCGAACTGGCTGAAGCCCGAGGGGTGAAGATGACCGTGGTTCAGGCCGAGTGCATGGAAACCGGAATCCGCAAATGGAAGAATCTCCCGCAGCGCGGGATGAACCTGCACTTAGCGATGGGCGACCGTTTGGACGAACTCTCTGAGGAGCAGTACGGCGGCAAGCCTGACCCGGTGAAGGCACGCGCCACGGCGCTGGGCATCGCGGTGCACCAGCATGCCTCCCTGAAGCGCCCCGAGGTCGTTGAGGAGTTCAACGCGCTTGGCGCCGATCTTGGCGTGCTCGCCTACGTCACGCAGATCGTGCCGCAGAGCGCCTTCGAGGTGCCGCGGCTCGGCAGCATTTGCTTCCACCCATCATTGCTCCCCAAGTATCGCGGCGGCAGCGCCATCCCCTGGCAGCTCATCAAGGGCGAGACGCAGGGCGGCGTGACCGTCTTCTGGGTGGATCCGGGCATCGACACCGGCCCGATTCTCTTGCAGAAAACCGCGGCGATCGATCCCGACGACACCGCCGGATCGCTCTATTTCAACAAATTGTTCGCCCTCGGTGTCGATGCCGTCCTCGAGTCGGTGCAGCGCATCGCCGCCGGCACGGCACCGCGGAGCGTACAGGACGAGGCGCAAGCATCGTACGATCCACTGTGTCGCGATGAGCACGCCGCGATTGACTGGTCACGGCCGCTGCCGGCAGTCTATAACCTCATCCGCGGCTGCGACCCGCAGCCCGGGGCGTACACGATGTTCAACGGCGAAAAGCTGCGCGTGTACGACTGCCGCGCGATCGTCGGCGGCACGTATCAGCCCGGAGTAGTAGCGGACGTATCTGCGGACGGACTCGTCATCGGCGGCACGGGCGGCGCCATCCGCGCCAAGCGCGTGCGTAGCGGGAGCCAAAAGGTCACTGCCGTCGAATTCGCCACGGCCCATGGCATAGGTGTCGGCTTTTCGTTCACTCGCTGAACCATCACGATCCGCGCTCACCTGCGCCTGGCGACAATGCCCGTGAGTTAAAGGCCATCGTGCCAAGCGGGCACGCTTCGAGACGGTCGCTGAGAAGACGCGACCTCCTCAGCGTGAGCGGTGTCTGTCAGGAAACATTGAGCTTCCGCGAAGCTTTCCGCTCATCCTGAGGAGGCGCCGTCTCTTCAGGCGCCGTCTCGAAGGATGCGATCTTGGAACGATGCCGCTTATCTCACTGGCATTGCACGCAGCAACGTGTCGGACGTCGCAGTATGCAGCGACCCAACGGGGAGCGGGCCATAGAACCGACGCCGGCCGCAGGCCTCACTCGGCAAACGGGTTGATGATCGTCGGCACGCCGTTGCTAACCGTCGTCTGGAAGAACACCTCGCGTTGATGCAGTGACTCGGCGGCACGCTGTGCGCAGTAATGTCCTTCGCCGCCGATCGAAATCGGCAACGCGGCGCAGCCGGGTGTCGGATCGATGCCCTCCACGCCAACCGGCACATATTGGAAGAACGCGGCGGTCGTGTCGGCGTCGATATTCTTCAACACCGGACCGTCGATCGTCTCCAAGTACGGCACCACGCGCTGCACCGGCTTCAGATGCGGGATCGGGCCCATCGCCCAGGCGAGCGAGTTGGTCGCGTTGTTCGGGACCAGCGAATCGTTCAAGCCCTCGATCAAGAGAATACTCGCCTTCTGCATGGTCCCGGCAACCATGACCGGATCGCGATAGATGTAGCGCGCGTGGTTGTGCGGATCTTGCCCGTCCGCAATCGTTTGAAACAGCGATAGGACGACCCAGAGGTCGATCGGCGTCACGTCGGGAAACAGCGGCGGCCCGATCTGTCCGAGGGCGATCTGCGAACCTTGATGGATGACGGTCTCCGCCAGGCGCGAACCGCCGGCCACCAACGCTGCGCCGCGGATCTCGGGGGCGTATGGGAGCAGGCCGGGCCCGTGGTTCGCTCCCTCGCTGATGCCGATGTACGTCAGCGGCGCGCTGACGTCGATATCCGGGACACCGTCGGGCGCACCGATCGGCAGCACGTCAAGCGTGCCGAGCCCTTGGATCATGCGCACGAAGGCAATTTGCTCGGCGTTGGTCTCCGCATAGTAGTCGGGGACTTTGCGGTTCCCGATGGTATCGATGAGGATCTGCGCCACTTGCGCCGTTTCGGCGGCCGTCGGATCGGTAATGCCTCCGCTGACTTCACGATTGAGGTTGTCGGTGAAGCCGATCACCGCGTGGCCGATGCCCGCCAGCGTAAGCCGGGCCTGACTCGGCACCTCAGCCTCGGCGCTCCCCGGGCTGCCGTGCTGATACATGGTGATCGGCACCGGGCCCTGCAGGGCGGCTTTGGGCAAGGCGAGGGTAAACGGCACCGGCCGCGTGCGCTGCAACACCGGCCGGCCATCGGCACCGCGGACGAAGTTCACGCCGTTGCGCCAATCGGGATCCTCCCACGTGCCGCTGACAATCGCTGCCACGTCGCTGTTCCCGCTACCCGGCACGACACTGGTCACCGTGATCGCCGGTGGCGGCGCGGCCAGCACCTGCGCCTTGATGGACAGCAGATCGAGTGGAATATCGTCAACGCTGCGCACGGAGAAGCGCAAGGCCAGAGCGATGTCGTCCGCCGGAATCGGCGGCACGGCCGCAGCGACGGCGGCGAGGACGTCGGCGACAAGCGGCCGCACGACACTGATCGCCGTTGGCTCGTTGTCCGTGGGCGGCGCCATGGTCGCCACGAAGAACGGCGACGGATCGAAGGGCCGCGTCGCATCAGCCAGGACACGTCGCGTGACCACCAGGCCGTATCGTCCGCCCGGCGTTAGTGGAATCGAGGGGAAAAGCAGCAAGGCATGCGCCGTCCCTCCCGTCGCGCTCGGGTCGTTGTGGATCTCCAGTGCAAACGGCACGCGCTCGCCACGCGTCTGGCTGTCCGGCGTGAGATCGAAGAGACCGATCGTGCCGAGTGGATCGAGCGATGCGGCCGCCGTCAGCGGCAACGTCGTTGGGTCGGGTGCGTCGGAAAGCT
>CAZTDK010000831.1:0-3113 GCA_964611965.1 uncultured Binatia bacterium (SeqCode)
CGTTTGTAGACCGGCCGGTGGAGGTATCAATCGAGCACGGCCACCTCGTACCGCACACCCCCCTCGACCTCTATGCGCGCTCCGACCTCGGCCACGTGTTCGTCCAGTTTTGGGAAGAGCACCGCAACCTAGTCACGCGGAACACCACGGTTTTGATCCTCGGCGATGCGCGCAACAATCGAAAACCGCCGCGCGCCGACATCCTTGCCAAGATCCATGCGGCGGCGGCACGGGTGGTCTGGCTCAATCCAGAACCGGGTCAACGTTGGAATACCGGGGATAGCGTGATCGGTGTCTACAGCAAACACTGTGACGACATGCTGGCAGCCGGTTCATTCCACAGCTTGGCCAACGCGCTGGCACACGCATTCAGAACTCTGTAGGTTGTTTCACGGTTGCGGGTGACTCGTCACCCAGATCCGCCTAGCGGCCCTTTAGTAGACCCCTGTCGTTGGCCACGAGCGCCACGCCGCAGATCCGACGGGCGCGCCTAGCTTCCGTGCTGTGAACGTCGGCCTGCCGCGACTCGCGTGCGGAGGGCGAGGAGCAGTCCGAGCGATAGCCCCAGCGCCGCACCACCCCACGAACCTAGCGTGGGTACAGCGTTGGGAGGTGCAACCACCACGACGGGTCCGGCAACATTATGGTCGGCGTCGAACGCAAAGATCTTCTCTCCTGCGACAAGCGCGATCACCGCTATCCCATCCTGGCCGTCGTTGAAGTTGCCGCCCGGGTCGGTTTTACCCGTACCAATAAGTGTATCGTCGCCACCCCCAGGGACCATATCCGGTCCAGCGTTGAAGATCTGCAGCGTTGCCACATTGCCAGCACCGTGACCAAACACCCTGGTCGAGCCATCGACAGCACCGCTGGTAATGATTGGCGCGATAGGTGTTGGGCTCGGAGTCGAGGACGGGGTGAGGGAGGGAGTCCGTGTTGCGGTTATCGAGGGTGTTGGCGTTTGGGTCGGCGCAGACGTCGCTGTCCCTGTCACACTCGGGACGAGTGTTGCCGTTTGAGTCGGCGAGATCGAAGGAGTCAACGTCACGCTTGGGGTCGACGTGATGGTCACTGTCGGGGTGAAACTGGCGGTGGATGTTTGAGTTGGGGTGGCGGCTGGTGGTCCAGTGTTGGTCGGAGTCAGCGTCGGCGTTCTCGTCGGCGTAAACGACAACGTCGGAGACGTCGTCGGTGTCTGAGTCAATAGCGGGGTGTTCGTTGAGGTTGGAGAGGCGCCCAGCACCGCAACACTACCATCTGTCGGTGTACAGGCCGGGTTCCCTTCGTTGAATTGGCAGCCGTTCGCGGGGGGACTCGTACCTGTGCAGCCGGCGGATGAGAAGACCAAGTTGCTCGTCCCAACGCCTTGCCCTTGGAAAGTGATCGTGGCGAAGTCGCCAGAACCAGAAAGCGACGTCGCACAGGCAACCTGAATGCACAACTTGCCAGTGGCGTTGTCAGGGTTCGGGATGAAGGTACACGACGGGTCTGCGACCACCAGACTCCCCTGAGCAACCGTGGTAATGTGCACGATGGTCGGATCAAACGTAAGCCCGATGCTGAAACCGCTTACGCCGGTCGTGTCATCGTTCGTATGAATGGCAACTGGCGCCGTGGCAGACACCATGGGGATCAATGCGGAACTCGGATTGAGCACCACAGTCACTGCGTGGGCCGTTGCGGCGAGGACCGTAACAGACGACAGCGCCGTCACCACCGCCATCCAGCCCGTCCTCATCATCTGTCTGGATCGCTGATCCACTCCGCACCCCTCTCGTTGAAAACGCAGCCTGTTTTGCCACATAAGCTGCGGAAGTCAAGGCATGTGAATTTGGAATCCCGGAATAGCCGTGATCGTCACGCCATCGGGTAAGGGCACATGCGGCGAGCCATCAATAGCCTCGCCGCGTGCGTGAGTCCTCACTGTCGTGAACCTCCGCTCAGGCGCGCGTCCCGATGCGGGCCGCGCGTCGCAGCATCCAGGCGATGGATATACCCAGCCCACCAATCAGGAGCAGGCCCGCTGGCGATGTCGGCGTCGGTACTACCGGGATTGGTGGTGACGTTGGAGTCGGGCGCGGTGTATTCGTCGGCGTGAGTGTCGGGGTCGGCGTCGGCGTCCGGGTCGGGGTTGGAGTCGGCGTCGCGGTCGGTGTGGGCGTCGCGGTCGGTGTGGGTGTGGCGGTCGGTGTGGGCGTTGGCGTCTCGGTTGGCGTGTTCGTCGGGGTATTCGTCGGCGTATTGGTCGGCGTGTTCGTTGGCGTATTGGTCGGCGTGTTCGTTGGGGTATTCGTCGGCGTGTTCGTTGGGGTATTGGTCGGCGTGTTCGTTGGGGTATTCGTCGGCGTCGGTGTAGGTGTCGGGGTCGCTGTCGGCGTATTCGTCGGCGTGTTCGTTGGGGTATTCGTCGGCGTCGGTGTAGGCGTCGGGGTCGCTGTCGGCGTATTCGTCGGCGTGTTCGTCGGGGTGTTCGTTGGCGTGCTCGTTGGCGTGTTCGTTGGCGTGTTCGTTGGCGTATTGGTCGGCGTATTGGTCGGTGTATTGGTCGGCGTCGGCGTTGGTGTCGGGGTCGAGGTTGGCGTATTGGTTGGGGTCGGGGTCGGCGTATTGTTGAACTGGTCGTTGGTCGAGAAGCCGTCGGTCCCAAAGACCTCGTTTGTCCCTGTGATCTTGAACCCAGCGGCGGCTACGCCAAATCCAGAGGCCATATCTTGGCTGGCGACGAAGACGATCTGCTGACAATCAGCATCGCTGCTGCAGGTGCCTTGGAGCAAGAAGCCGTCAGGAACGGTCTGCGTGGGTGGAACAGAGAACGGCATCGTCCCGCCAATGATGTTGCCGACGGTGCTCTGGTTGTGATCGTCAAATGTAACCGTTTGGCAGGGCTGTTCACCCAAGGCTGCCGTGGATTCAACAATCTGGGTGGTTCCGCTACCCGAGCAACCCGATTGCTGCGGGTTGGGAAGCGGGAACGACATAGTCGAACCGCCACACACAAACGGAGGAACGGTGCGCATCTGCGATGCGAGATCTACCACCGCAGGGACAGCGGCGTCCGCGGTGTGTACGTCCACAAGTGGAACGGTCCCCCCAGCAACGGCCACCGTGCCGCC
>CAZTDK010000832.1:0-3106 GCA_964611965.1 uncultured Binatia bacterium (SeqCode)
GATCTTGTCGACGTATGGCCCCACCGCGGCGGCGAGTCGGTAGTTCTCCTGCAAGTCGACGGCAAGCACCGCATCGGTCTGATTGCGGATTTCCTTGAGTGCCGCGACTTCCTTGTCGTTGTCGATGGCGATGCGGACGACGGCGGCGCCGGCCTCTTGCAACTGCCTGGTCTGCGCCACGGTGGCGTCGATGTCGCGCGTCTTGGTGGCACACATGCTCTGCACGGCAACCGGCGCATCGGCGCCGATCTTCACGTTGCCGACGCGCAGCGCGCGCGTCCGCCGTGGTGCAGGTGCGGTGGTCATGGTCGGGCTCGAACGTAGCCGATGGGGTGGGGGGACTCAAGGCAAAGTTGTGTGCGTCGGACTTGGAACCCTGCAGCGACCCAACGGGGAACGGACGATAGAAAGGACGCCGGCCGCAGACCCTACATTAGCCGCGCCGGTGAAAAGTAATCCAACTGCTCGCTACGTTCACCAACGACCGCGGCGGCGCCGAGGCGGCCAACGGCGGGACTTGTCGTCATGCCGTGCCCACCGAGCGCTGCCACCCAGACGAGGCCATCGATCTCGGGATCGCGGCCGATGACGAAGCGTTCGTCACGCGCGAAGGTGCGCAAGCAGGCCCACGCCGAGACGATGCGTGCAGCCGCCAGCGCCGGGAACGCGCGTGCGATTTTCTGGGCGAGGGCGCGCGCAGCGGCGCTATCGATCAGCGGCGGCTGCGCCGCATGCGGCGTGGCGTCGCACGGGCTCATCAGGAGCCCGTCCCCTTCGGGGCGGAAGTACACGTCGATATCGTTGTGCCACACGAACGGCCAGCTGCGGGCGACCGGCATGTCGACCAGCGTCTGAAACAGATGTCGCCGGCGCGGCTGCAGCGTGCGGGCGCCGACGCCAGCTAGCGTCCCGACGTCGCCGGCCCAGGCACCAGCCGCATTGACCACGCAGCGGGTGGCGATCGGGCCGCGGTCGGTGTCGACACCTGCAACCCGGCCGCCCTCGACGGCAATATTGGTGATGCCGCGCAGATATTCGATGCGCACACCGCCGGCGCGCGCGCCGGCCAGATACCCCTGCAGGAGCGCGTGAATGTCGACGACACCGTCGTGCGGGGTCCAAAAGGCGCCGGCAAATGGGGCACCGGCGAGTGCCGGCACCCGCTCGACAGCCGCCGCAACACCCAGCAGCTCACACGCGAGCCCCAGCCGCCGCGCGTCGTCGTGCGTGCGCTGTAACTGTGGCAGGCCACCGCTTTCCGCAACCAGCAACGAACCCGTGCGGCGCAACAACGGCTGCGGCACGAACCCTGGAGGCGGCGCGGCAATGAACTGTGCACCTTCGACCGCGAGATCTGCCTCCGTGGCATCCGACAACACCTGGAACGCCAGCGCGGCGTTGCGGCCCGACGCGTGCATTCCTGGCACCGGCTCACGTTCGAGCACCAGGATATCGCGCACGCCGCGATGCACCAGATGATATGCGGTGGATGCGCCGGCAAATCCGGCTCCGATGACGACGACTTCCGCGGTGTCCACAGCGCGCCTCTCAGGCCGCAGCGTAGCAGCTCAAGAAGGGACGGCAATTGCCTCGTTTTTTCAAGGTTGACGGAGGGAGGTGACATCTGTTGGTTCAGACGCTAAGACCTGCCTGCCCAAACGGGCATACGATGCGGCCGGGCTTGAGGAGCAGGGGCTTGGGTGGGACTGCAGAGAGAAGGGAACGAGATGGCGAACAAGGGCACCTGTAAGGCTGCGGAGTGCGCGAAGGACGTTCGAGCGAAGGGATACTGCGATCGGCACTACCGGCAGTGGCGCAAGGGGAAGCTGGCGAAGCCGCGGTACACCTCCTGCCATGCCGAAGGCTGTCACAAGCCGCGGGAACGGCGGGGCCTGTGCACCGAGCACTTCGCAAAGGAGTATGGCAAAAAGGCAGAGACCAGCGAGGCCGCCCCGCCGGCGGCGTCGTGAGCGAGTGTAGCCCAACGGCATGAGCGGGAGCGGCGCAGCGGCGTGAGCCCAACCAGCCCTGCGGCGGGAGCCTAACCAGCCCTGCGGCGTGAGCCCAACCAGCCCTGCGGCGTGAGCCCAACCAGCCCTGCGGCGTGAGCCTAACCAGCCCTGCGGCGTGAGCCTAACCAGCCCTGCGGCGTGAGCCTAAATTGACACGACGCCGCGCTTGTGGTTTGACTCTCACGCTACGCCTAGACCAACATCGGCGGTGTGCGCGCATGGCAGCGATCACTCCACCGCTGAGGGGGACGAATGAAGCGGACGTATCAACCAAGCAACCGACGACGCAAACGGACACACGGCTTCCGCGCTCGCATGGCCACCCCGGCGGGGCGGCAGGTGCTGAAGCGTCGGCGCGCCAAGGGCCGCAAGCGGCTGACGGTCAGCATTCCACCGAAACAGCCCTGACGCCTGAACGCCGCGACGAACGACTCCCGAAGGCGCATCGCATTCGCAAACGCGCCGAGTTTCTCCGTATCCAGCGGGTCGGTCGTCGTCGATCGGGTGCACATTTCGTCGTCGTTACGGAGCCGCGTCACAATGGAATCTCGCGCCTCGGCATCACCACCAGCAGACATGTGGGCGGCGCAGTGGTTCGGAATCGCGTCCGGCGGCTGGTGCGCGAGTACTTCCGCCGGCGCAAGTACCGACTCGTGCCGCCCCAGGACATCGTAGTGATCGCCAGGGCTGGCGCGGCGCACGCCACCTTCACTCAAGTGACCCAAGAGCTCACGGAAGCGCTCAAGACATATGTCAAACAGTGAGCGCACGGTACGCGCTATCGTCGATCCTGCGCGGCAGTTGCCGATCAGCGTGCTGCGCCTCCTGCTCGCCGGCTATCGTGCCGTGGTGTCGCCGTTCCTGGGCCCGTGCTGCCGCTTCGCGCCGTCGTGCTCGGCGTATGCGAGCGAAGCCGTGGGGCGTTTCGGCATCGTGCACGGCGGCTGGATGGCCGTAAAGCGCGTCCTGCGCTGCCACCCGTTCCATCCGGGCGGCTGGGATCCCGTGGTCTAAATTCATGGAACGACGCGCGCTGATAGCCGTGGTAATTTCGTTGGTCGTCCTGGTGCTCTACCAGGAGGTCGTACTGAAGC
>CAZTDK010000833.1:0-3104 GCA_964611965.1 uncultured Binatia bacterium (SeqCode)
GCGATCGAACAAACAGAGATGGGTACGATGCCACTGACGACGCCAGTGACCGTCAGCCCCCTTGTGATCAAGCTCGGCACGGCGGCACAGGTCCCGCTTCATGCGGACAAAACCTACCTCCTCGGTGATCTGATGATGGCCATGGCGGTCGGCGCCGCCGTCGATGCTACGGTTGCGGTCGCCGAGACGGTGGCCGGTTCCGTCCCCACTTGTCTCGAGATGATGAATGCACGCGCCCAGCGTTTGGGAATGGCGGCGACGCGCTACACCGCCCTCGCGGGCGACAGGCCCGACGGGATCCCGGCCTCGGACACCACGACGGCGCGCGATGTCGCGCGCTTGGCGCAGGCGCTCCTGCGCCACAAATCGATTTCCGAGTGGGCTTCGGTGAGCGGGTTTCCGTTCGATCATGGCGCGACCCTGCTGCGCAACACCAACCAGTTGCTTGGGGCGGTGAACGGCGTCGATGGCCTCCTCGTCACTTCCCAGGGTGGCGGCGCGCGCGGCGCAACTGGCCGCACGACCAACAAGCCCCGCGCGACATTCGACATCGTTGCCACCGCGCAACGTCAGTCTTTGCGCTTGGCGGCCGTTGTGCTGGGCGCCGGCGACAGCGCCACGCGCTACGGCAAAGCCGCGGAGCTGATCGAGTGGGGGTTCGCACACTACGAGCGCCTCGAGCTCGTCAAAGAGGGAGAGCGTCTCAATATGGAAGTCCGGGTCTCGGAAGGTGCGGTCGGACGGCTGACACCCATCGCCGGTCAGGCGGTCTCACTCTTGCGGCGCCGTGACGAGGAGCGCGATTTCCAGGTGCGCTATCAGGTGCCGGCCCTGATCGCCGCTCCAGTGAAACGTGATCAGGTCATTGGCGAGTTGATTGTGGAAGAACATGGGCGGCTCATGGCTGTGGTTCCGGTGCTGAGCCCCAGGACCGTCGCGGGCAAGAGCATTCTGTCGGCGGCACTGCGATAGACTGTCATACGTGGCGGCTCCCAGCGACCAATCCTGTCTTGAGGCTCCCCGAAGGCGGGAGCGGGTAATTGAACGGCCGCCGACCGCAGGTCAGGGGGTGGGCGCCTGCTGCGTTGCGGGTGTCGGCGCGTCGGCCGCATTCTGCGGCTCGTCCTGGTAGGTATCTTCCATATCGAGCATGCCTTCAGCCAGCGAGCGCACATCCTCGTCCGGATCGTTGAGCGCCTTTTGGATGGCGGTGGCGGCGCGTTCACCGCCGAGATCGGACAACACTTCCAACGCTTCGTAGCGATTGTCGGCCGAAGGGTCGTCGACGACGACCTTGGACAAAAGGTCGATCGGGGCGTCCCCGGTAAAATCAGACAGCGCCTGGATCGCGGCCATGCGTACCTCGTCGTCCTCGTCGGACAAGGCTTGAGCCAGCGTCGGCACCACGGCGGGATCTTCAGATGCGCCGAGCATGGTGACGGCCGCAAGGCGACGTTCGGGGTCGGTGTCCTTGAGGGCGATGGCCTTCAGTGCGGGGATGTCGTCGGGATCGACATCGAGATCGGCGGCGCTCGCCTCGCCGGGATCCGACGGATTTGATGCTGCGGGGCCGTTCGGACGCTGCGCCGGAACGCGCTTGAGGTTTGGCGCAACTGCTCCGCGCGCATCAATTTGACCGCCCGGCACTGCCCCGGCCGCCGATTGGCGTTCTTGCGTCGTCCGATCATGAGCGGCGCTCAACTGCTTGAGGCGTTGCTCGACTTGCTGGCGCGCCGGAGAGGTATCCCCAGCTGTGGCCTGCTCCGAGTCCCCCGGCGGGGGCTGGTGGCCGGAGCGGGCGTACAGCACAATAACCAGCGCGACCACGCCCGCGAGGGCGGCGATCTTGATCCCGGGCGATGAGCTCATTCGGCTGGGAGTCTAGCAATTCGGGTGCAGCTCTGGAAGGCGTAACGGCCGGATGGCTCGCGTGGGCTTGGGTTGCAACTTCGAATCGCCTTTCATATGGAGGGCGAGTCGTCGATGAGGAACATCCTGCTGCAAATCGTATGCGCGCCAACCGGCGGCGAGGGCAACGCGAGGTGAGTACGCTGTTGCGTGTGATCGCGGCGCTTGCGCTGCTGTGGGCGTTCATCTTCCTGGGCTTCAAGGATCGCCTGCTGGATGCCCGGGAGCTGACGCCGCTGGCGCGTGCACTGGCCAATGGCCTGGGCGCCGCTTACCTGGTGCTGGCCTACGTCTTTTGGTACGGCGCGCGCACCCCGACGGTGCATCGCAATGCGATTTATGGCGCCGTCATCCTGCTCGTAACGAAGACGGGCAATGACCTCTATGGGTTGCTCGTCCTCCTCCCGCCGGGACTCGCACTGGTCAGCTTGCTCGATCTGGTCGTCAGCGTCGCGCTACTGGTCAGCGTCTTGGAGTCGCTACCGCGCACCTTCGCAACGCCTCGCAGCGACGGCAATGACGGCCGCCGGTCCTAGAACCTGGCGGGCGGCGGCTCTTCTCTGGCTCGCACCTGTTGGTCGCTCGGGGCTGCGGAGTCCGCCGGGCTGCTAACCCGCAAGATCGAAGAGATCCGTGAAGCCGGTGGGCTTGTGCGGTCCGAGAATGAGCTGTTCGAGCACGCCGATGCCGCGGCGCTGGCCCAACGTGGCGCTGCAAATTGCCTGGATGTGCAGGTGGGAGGGGATGCTCGGATCGAGGTCCGCCAGGCGCCACGACTCGCCCGTTACGGCGTCCTCGCCGAGAAACATCCCGTGCCCCCATTGCGGATGCCCGTAACCCAGGCCGATCATGTAGAAGTTGTAGAGCGGGGTGAGACTGATTCGGCTGTCGGCGCCGCTCTGCGAACACAGCGTGATTTCGGCGGCGGCAGCGTGACGTGTGCCGGTCCGCATGGTGAGCGCATACCTCACGGCGCGCATGTTCTGCACAGTGTCGGTGCCGCCGGTGGTGCCGGCGGGAACGATCATACCAGCCGCGTGCCAGGGCTCGCCGTCAGCGTCTTCATTGACATCGAAGTGGGTGCAAACGTCGTCGAAGTTCACGGGCGCCCACAGCCAGAAGAACTGTAGGGGGAACGCGGGGGCGCCGGCCTCGCGCTCGCCGACTGGGCGCACGCCCCAGGAGCGGTCGCGCGT
>CAZTDK010000834.1:0-3102 GCA_964611965.1 uncultured Binatia bacterium (SeqCode)
ATCCGGCGATCGCCGCCTTGATCGCCGGTTGACCTTCAATTGAGGTTTTCGGGTTGAGTCGACATGCGGCGCTTCTTCATCAATTTGCCGGATGAAAACCTGGCCTATCTCCCGGAGGGCACCGACCGCCCTCCCGATACCCTGAGCAGAGATCCCCCTGCGGCTCCTACCGGTGGGCGGCCGGCGGCGCCATGGGGCGGCGGACCGGCTGCACTGGTGAAGCGGCGGGAAGGTGGGAACCGCCTGCCGAACTGGCCGTGCAGTGCGCCGCTGTGCCGTCCGATCACCGACGTCACCAGGAAGGGGTAGTAGCCCGGCGCCCACCAACCATACCCTGGATTCACATACCCAACGTCCGCTGGCGGAGCGGCAACCGAGACCGCGAGGGGCCCGCTGATGTACACACTGCCCCCGCTGCTGACATTTGTAGCAAGACCGCTGGACAGCCCGGCAAGATACGCGCTGCGCACCTCTGCCACCGAATCATATGGCACTGGCGGTGGGGCCACTGGATCCTGCGGTGGAGCCACCGGGTCACGGCTCGTCTCCGACACAGCCGGGACCCACACCGTTTCGTCGACGACCACCTCGACGCTTTCCTGTGCCGGGACCTCGCCCTTCAGGTTCGTGTAGTGGGTAACACCGGTGTCGTCGATCCACTTCAAGATATCCGCTGATCCGACAGCCGGGAGCAATGCAAAGATCAAGGCGAGTAGGATATGGAAACCGCGCGGCACCCACGAGCTCCATACGGCCTCCACGCCGGGCGCGCCACCGCGGGGACGACAGGCAAGATGACGAGCCGCAAGAGACCGCAGCGCCGTGCTTTTCATGCGCGCACCTTCCAGCTGTTGCAACGTCGCTCAGCCGGAAAAGTTGCGCTGGTACGCGTTTCCCGGCAAGCCGCTCCCCCGCCGCGGTCAGGACGCTGCTTCAAACGCTGGAGTGCGAGCTCGGGGCGCCGGGGCTTGGCGGCGCGGGGTCGGCAAAGCGCGGGTCGGTGAGAAATCCTTCGTCGGTCAGACTTTCTAGAAAGGCGATCAGGTCGGCGCGTTCCGCCGGAGTCAGAATGAAGCCGACCAAAAACCTGTCCTTCAACGGACTGTCGCCGCCAATGCCGGCATTCGGGCCGGAGTCGATCGTGCGCCCGCCGGCGGCGTAGTGATCGATGACCTCCGCGAGCGTGGCGATGGATCCGTCGTGCATGTACGGCGCGGTCACGGCGACATTGCGGAGCGACGGCGCTTTGAAGCGACCCATGTCGGCCGGATTCGCCGTCACCTTGTATAAGCCGCGGTCGCTGGCCGGGTAGGCACCTTTGCCATCGACGTTGTACAGGCCGGTGTTGTGGAAGGCGCGTTCGGGCTCGGGGAGCTTGGCGTGGTCGACCGAGTCGGCGAAATTGAAGCCGCCGTGACAGTGGAAACATTCGAGGCGCTCGGAGAAGAACAGCGTCATCCCACGCTTGGCAGCCTCGGACAGCGCCGCGGTATCGCCACGGCTGTAGCGATCGTACGCCGAGTTGCCGGAGATCAGCGTGCGCTCAAAGGCCGCGATGGCACGGGTCACGTTGCGGAGGGAAATCGGTGCGGCAGCATCGGCAAAGGCGGCCGCGAACAGCGGCGCATACCGCGGATCAGCCTTCAGTCGATCGACCAGTGTCTGCTCATCCGGCAAGCCGAGCTCGATCGGCGCATCGCCGAACATCGGCAGCAAAGCTTGATCCTCGAGCCGGTCAACCAGATTGCTCGCCCAGGTGAGACGCGCGGCGTAGGCCACATTGGTGAGCGACATGCTGTTTCGGCTGTGGGCCTCTCCCGTCGAACCAACGGCGTGCGGCCGGCCATCTGTAAACGCATGACTCTGCTGATGACAGGTTGCACAGGCCTGAGTACGATTTTGCGAAAGCGCCGTGTCGTAGAACAGGTGGCGACCGAGCTCGACCTTCGCCGCGCTCATCGGATTGTCGGCCGGCACGCGCGGCTCCGGAAATCCCGGCGGCAGCTGCCAATGCCATCCGCGCGTCCCCTTGAAGAAGAAATTGGGTAGCACCGACGCCAGCAGCAGCGTCGTGGCAAGCAGGAAGAACCGGACCTTCATACGCTTCATAAGCCGCGGCTCGAAAACAACTCCTGCGTGCCGTGGGGCAAGCCGGTATCCAGATCGAGGCCGAAGGCGGCAAAGGCGGCACGACATCCCTCGTCGCCGCGCTCCGACATGCAGCTCAGCGGCGGCGCGGCGGGTCGCCCGCCGTTGCCCGCCGGCAACAACGCGGCAAGCTCTAGTGCCACGCGGTTGCGGCCCGGAGTGAATCCGTCGATGCGCACCGGCGCGCGATCGGGACGCTGGCACCGGGTAATGTTGCCGATCGTGCCTTCGCAACCGGTACTGCCGAGGTGAACGCGCACCGCACCTTGCGGGCCGTCGCCTTCGAAACGGAAAAACTTGTACCCGCCTTGCCAGCCCCAATGCATGCGCCCGAAATTCAGTGGCGGATCGGCGGTCGCAGGATCGGCGTGATTGCGATCGAACGGCACGCCGACAATGAAACGCAGCCCAACATACTCGCCGTCGACCGCATTGCCGCTGAGAATAGTGTGGGTGCCGGTCGTCCCGTCGCTGCAACTTCCCGAACCGTCTTCGAAGTCGAGGAGCGCGACGCCGTCCTTCTGCCAGATGCCGTCGTTGGTCAATCGCAACGGCACCGCCGAGCCGGCGGCGTCGATGAGCTCGACGGCATGCACATAGAACCGCAGGTCGAACGGCATGAAGCCGTCGGCGGCGCGGGCGCAGGAGAACGGTTGGCCGTGAATGGTGGCGACAAAGGGAATGGTGACGGCGATATTTCGCGTGCAACCGGCAAAGAGGATCGGCAGCACACAGGCAGCACGGCACAGCCGTCGACCAACGTCATCCATTCTTCACCCGCACCTCGATCTCGGCGCTGTTGATCAGGTTCTGCAGAACCTCACGGCCAATACGTTTGTCGGGCATGTTGGCAAAGTCAACGTGGTCGAAGATCGTATCGAGATCGCGGCGCACCACGACGGTCGCCGACTCGCCTCCGGTGTTGAGCGCGCCGCCCTCCTGGCCCTGGTTGCG
>CAZTDK010000835.1:0-3097 GCA_964611965.1 uncultured Binatia bacterium (SeqCode)
CTTGAAGTCTTGGCCGCAGTCGACAAGCTCGAAGCGGCCGGGCACGGGCGGCGCTGCCGCCAGGCCGCGGCGGATAGCGGCGTCGTCGAGATGCAGCGCGCGGGCAACGCCGATCGCCGCCAGCGCGTTGTGCACGTGAAAATCTCCGAGATGGGGCAACGCGATAGCCAGCGCACCGGCCGCTGTTTGCGCCACGAAACGCGTCCCGTGCAACCCGGTCTCGATGTCGCACGCCCGCACATCCGCCGCGCGCGCCACGCCAAACGTCAGGAGCCCGGCTTTGTTGATTTCCATGATCCGCCCGCCGCAGGGGTCGTCGGCATTGACGACGGCGGTCGCCGTCTTGCCACCGCTGCCGAGCTCTTCGAACAAGCGGCCCTTGGCGCGCAGATAGTGGTGCATATCCGGATGGAAGTTGAGATGGTCCTGACTGATATTGGTAAACACAGCCACATCGAACGCCACCCCGCCGACGCGGCGCAGCTCCAGCGCGTGTGACGACACTTCCATCACGACGGCCTGAAAACCCTCGTCGACGGCGCGCCGCAACAGCCGCTGCAGCTCCGGCGCTTCCGGCGTCGTCTGCGCGGCGGGGACCGCGACTGCGCCGAAGCGGTATTCGACGGTCCCGAATCGAGCGGTCCGTACACCAGCGGCGGTGAGGATCGACTCGATGAAGTAGGTGGTCGACGTCTTCCCGCTCGTGCCCGTCACCCCGATCATCGTCAGCGCCAGCGACGGGTGGTCGAAGAATGCACACGCCATCCGGCTGATCGCCGACCACGCATCGGGGACCCGTACCACCGTGACACCTTGCGGCGGGTCGATCCGCCGCTGCACCACCAGCGCGGCGGCGCCGCGCGCGAGCGCCGCCGGAATGAAGTCGTGACGATCGGCCCGCACTTCGCCGCCTTCGGTCCGGTATCCCGGCAGACAGACAAAGACGTCGCCGGGCGCGACGGCGCGTGAGTCGGAGACGACCGCGCGCACCGGGACATCGAAGTAGCCGGCCAACAGCTCCACCGGGACGCCGTGCAGGAGATCAGCGAGACGTCGCCCCTGGAAGGGCTGGGGGCCTTGAGGGCTCGGGGGCTCGGGGTTGGCCATCACCATGTGCGGCGACGCGTCCGCCTCAGAACGAAGCGCCTTAACGCTGCAAGCAGGAGCGGGCCGTACGCGACGCGCTCCGGGGGTTCACGCGCTCGGCTCGGGTGGCACGGGCGGCACCTCCGCATCCGCGGGGGCCGGTGGCGCGGCGCGCAGCTTCTCGGCGATTGCCGGCACGGCCTTCATGAGCATGTCCATGCGCGCCATCTCACTGCCGACCACGGTGCTTAACGCGCGCTCGTACTCGGCAAGCGCGGCGTCGAGCTCGGTTGCCTTGTCGGGCTGGATCTGATCATCCTCACCCAGGCAGGCGTTGACGGCCTCGGCGAGCTTTTCAAGATTCTTCTCGCCATCTTCACCGAGCTTGGCCTGCAGGTGCTCGCCCCAGACGGCGTGAAAGGCATAGGTGGCCGCCACCTGGCGCCGCAGTCCGGAGGACAGCATGTACAGCTGATCGGCCAACTGGTCCGACGACGCCACTTTGCGGCGCGTGACCAGGGCGTTGAGCTTCACGAAGCGATCGCGCAAACGCTGCAGGCCGGTTTCGTTGGCCAGCAGCGCGATGGCGTTCTTGAATTCCTTCTGGGTAAGCTGCGCCATAGGTGACTGGTCTCTTGCCTCTGGCGCCGTGGCGTGTCAACCCTGGTCGTGAATCGTGTGCGCGCTCGTGTTCGTCAAGAGGAAGATTGCCGCGCTGGCACTCGTGGCCCTCGCGGGTTGCAGGGTACCCGTACCCCACGAGTCGTGGTTCATCACGCCAACTCCATCGGCTCCGACGCCCGCCCCGACACCCCCGCCGGCGCTCCGCGCCGGCACGAGCGGGGACTACCGGCCGTTCAGCTTTCGCGATGCTGACGGGATGCTGACGGGGTTCGACATCAAGGTCGCGGAACATTTTGCGCTCTATCTGGGGCGCAAACTCGAGCTGGTGCCGTTTCGCTGGCCGGAACTGACGAGTCAGCTGCATGCCGGCGCCTTCGACATCGCCATGAGCGGCGTCACCATCGGTCCGGCGCGCGCCCTGCACATGGCCTTCACCCGCCCGTATGCGGTCACCGGCGCGGTGGCCGTGATCCGCGCCGCAGACACGGCGAAGTTCCGCACCGTCGAGGCCCTCGATCACCCCAACATCCGCATCGTCGTGAACGCCGGCGGTCATCTCGAGCAGGTCGCGCGCCAACACTTTCGCCGCGCGCGCATCACGCCAGTCACCGACAACGCCGCGTTACCCACCCTGCTGCTGAACGGCGAGGCCGACGCGGCGATCAGCGAAGAGCTGGAGGCACGCACCTGGCCAAGCGTCCAACTTGCCGTGCTTGGTCCGTTCACACGCGACTACAAGGCCTACGCGCTGCGCCCCGATGACGCCGATCTCCTACGTCGCCTGAACGCCTGGCTCGCGGCCCAGGAAGGCAACGGTTGGCTCAACGCGCAGCGCCGCAAGTGGTTCACTGGACCAACGGCACGGTCACCCCAGCAGGCGGGATTCGAAGCGTTGGTGGCGGCAATGGAGCTGCGCTTACAGCTCATGCCGTACGTCGCCGCGGTCAAGCGACGCGAGCATCTCGCGGTCCACGACGTGGCGCAAGAGGCACGAGTCCTGGCGCATGTGCGCGCCGAAGCCGAGGCTGAGAAGTTGAATCCCGATGACGTCGCCGCCGTATTCCGCGCCCAAATCGACGCCGCCAAGTCCGTCGAGGAGCATGCGCCGGCGATCACCACAGACGCCGCGCTCGCCGACGTGCGGGCCGCCGTCGCACGGGCCAGCGATTCCATCATCGCCGAGCTCGGGCGCTGCGCCCCCTGGTTGCGCGAGCCCGAGCTGCGCGACCAGCTCCAGGCCATGCTGCGGCGCAGCCTGACCGGGAGCGGGCTGACGCCGCGGATGATCGATGGGCTGGTGGAAGCGACCTGCAGCGTGCGTCTGGCAGGTCACTAGCTACAGCCTTGTGCAAAACACGGCCACTGGGTGCTGATTCCTTGCCTGTGA
>CAZTDK010000836.1:0-3095 GCA_964611965.1 uncultured Binatia bacterium (SeqCode)
CTCGATTCGCTGCTGGAGACGCAATACGTCGGCGACGCCGTCATGCAGGGGCTGCGGACACTGCCCATCGTCATGAATGCGCTGGCGATCGGCATGCTCTATGCGGTCATGCCAAACCGCCGTCAGCACCCGGTGGCGATAACCATTGGCGCTCTCGTCGCCGGCATCGTGTGGCAAGCCGTGCAGTGGACGTATGTGAAGTTGCAGATCGGCGTGGCCAATTACAGCGCCATCTACGGCGCGCTCTCGCAATTGCCCGTAACTCTCGTTTGGCTGTACGTGAGTTGGGCAGTCATCCTGGCAGGCGCCGAGCTTGCGGCGTGCTATGAGCTCGGCACCGTTGCAGGGAACCCATGGTCCGTGCAGGTGAGCCGGGCGGTCATTGCGCTCGAGGTGCTGTTGCATAGCGCGCACGCGTTCGCGGCAGGTGGGAGCAGCGTCGATCCGCTGGCCGTGGCGCGCGCCTTGGGTGTTGACGCCGGCGTTGTGGCGAGCGTCTGCGACGCACTGGCGCAACGCGGCTGGCTGGCGGCCGTCGAAGGCGGCCGATACGTGCTGGCGCGTGATCCGGCAACCATTGAGCTTGGCGCGCTCGTCGAGACACCGGACGGCGGTGTCCCGCCGCGCAGTAGCGACCCGCGCGTGCAGAAATTTCTGGAGACCGTACGGGCGGCCGAACAGCACGCCTGGGCAGACTGGCGTCTCGCGGACGTGATGAAGCTGGGCCCCAGCGGTGAAGGATGATTGGTTCGACGTGCGCGGCCTCACCGCGGCTCTTCGGCAGCTCCCGGCGCGCTTGCAGTGGACACTGTCTCGGACGGCGGAGGAGCCAGCGGCAACTCGATCGTGAAGCGCGTACCTTTACCGACTTCGCTCTCCACGCCGATCGTCCCGGCGTGCCGTTGGACGATCTTCTGCGCGACCGCCAGCCCCAGCCCCGTGCCGCTTGATTTGGTGGTGAAGAACAACTCGAAGACGCGGCGCAGCTGGTCTGGGGCGATACCGGGGCCGGTGTCGATGATCTGGAGAATGAGATGTTGGGTGCGGTCCTGGAGATGCCCCGTGATCGTGATGTGGCCGCCACCGTGCATGGCCTCGACGGCGTTCGACAGCAGGGCGAGCAGCACTTGTTCGATCTGCGCGTAGTCGAGCTCGGCCGTTGGCAGCGCCGGGTCGAGATCGACGCGCACCTCGATGCCTTGCGCGGCTGCCTGGCTGCGCAAGGAAGCGACGGCGTCGGCGACGATCCGGTCCACCCGGCAGGGCACCGGATGCGGCTCAAAGGGCTTGGCGAAATCCAGTAAGGTTTTGATCCGCGACTCGAGCTTGTTGGCCTCGCCGATGATGTCGCCGATGCTTTCACGCAAGGGATGGTGCTCGGGCATGTCGAGGCTGGCAAGTTGGGCGGCGGCCTTGATGCCGGCAACCGGGTTGCGAATCCCGTGTGCCACGGCAGCCGACAGCTCGCCGATCGCCGCGAAGCGTTCGGCTTCGATCAGGCGCGCCTGCGCGACATGCAAATCCTCGTTGGCGCGCACCAGCAAGCCGATCAACCGCTCGCGTTCTTCCAAGCGCTGCTCCAAGGTCCGTCGCGAGCGCCCCAACTCGACGCGCATCTGCTCGAAGGCGTGTCCCAGGGTGGCGAGCTCGTCGCGCCGTTTGCCGACGACCACCGGTTGCGACAGATCCCCGCGCGCCACGGTCTCCGCCGCATCCGTCAGACGCTTGATCGAGCCCACGAACCCGTTGAGGAATGGTGCGGCGACCGCGCCTGCAAATACCAAGAGCGCAACGCCGATTCCCCAGAGCGCCCGCCGAAACTGTCGCACGGCGGCCAGCGCCAGGTCCAGAGGTTGCCCGGCAACTACACGCCAGGGTGCCCGCCCCAATTCTACCGAGGCCAACATCGGCGCCGTGCCGTCCGTCGGGAACGGTGCGGCGCGCTGAAAGAGCCGCGCCGGGTCGGTGCCCGCCAGGACCACGCCGTTCTGGTCGACCACCTCGACAAACCGCCCACCGCTGGTCGAGACCGGTCGCATGGCATCGCCGAGCTCGCTTGCGGTCAGATCGATGACGCCGGCTAAGAGGCCTTGCAACTCGCCGCTGTCATTCTGGATAGGCTCGCCGATGACGACATGCGGCGCCGTCAACAAGCGGTCGCCGGCTACAACCCCGGAAATCACGCTGCGGCGCGTGCGATACATCTCCTGTAGCGGCACCAGGTCGCTGAACGTCTGTCCCAGCCATGGCATCCCCGGGGGCTCGGTCCACAGGACCTTGCCGGCCTGGTCGAGCAACAGCACGCCGCCGGTGAACACCGGCGACTTGAAGAACAGATAATGCAAGGTAGTCCATGGTGGGATGTAGCCCTCCCGTCTCGCCTCCTGGATGCTTTGCAGCCCGTAGGCCAAACCCGGGAGTCGGGTGACGGTCTGCAATCGCTGCGCTCCGGATGCGACGGACGCGTCGAGCTCGGCGGCGACGATGCGCGCCGTTTGGTGGAAGCGATCATGCGCCTCCAACATCTCGCGTTGCGAGAGATACACGGTGAAGGCGCCGTAGACGGCGGAAAGCGCCAGCAGATAGCCACTGGCCAGCATGACGCTCTTGACGCGGATGCTCCAGCTGCGCGGCGACAATGGGGACGACATTACCGCGTGTCTCAAGACGTGCGAGACGACAGAGAACAGACGACAAACATCAGACCCAATCCCAGTCCGGTGTTATGGCTGGCTCCGTTGTCTGTCGTCTGTCCTCTGTTGTCTGTTGTCTCCACGGACGTAGAGGAACCTCCCCTACTTCCCGGCCGTGATGCTGACGGTCAAACGTCCGCCCTCCGGCAGCTCAACGTTCTGGGCAAACGGCAACCACTGCTCTTGCCAAATCTTCAACGTGTAGGTGCCCGCCGGGATATTGGAGATCCGGTAGCTGCCATCGCGATCCACGGTCGAAAAGTAGGGACCGTCGAGCACCAGAATGTGCGCCTCCATCTCCATGTGAATGTTGCACAGTACCCGGACGTCGCCGACTTCGTTGAGCGTCACCGTGCTCGTCGCCCCCGGAACAGGCACGGCATTCTGGTTTGAACAGACGCG
>CAZTDK010000837.1:0-3085 GCA_964611965.1 uncultured Binatia bacterium (SeqCode)
CCCGAGGCGTTGGAGATCGTCTACCAACTCATCGCCAAGTCGGATGTGTTCGTGCAGAACTACCGCTTCGGCGTCGCCGCGCGGCTCGGGCTCGGCTACGACGCCTTGCGCGCGCACAACCCGCGACTGATCTACGCCAGCGCCACCGGTTACGGCCCGGAGGGTCCGGAACGGGAAGACCCGTCGTTCGACCAGATGGGTCTGGCGCGCTCGGGTTTGATGCTGGCGGCGGGCGAGCCGGACCATCCGCCTTTGCAAATTGCCGGTGGCGTTGCCGATCAGATGGGTGGGATCATGCTGGCGTACGGCGTGCTCGCCGCGCTGATTGCGCGCGACCGTTTCGGCATTGGTCAGGAAGTCGACGCCTCGCATCTCGGCAGCATGATCTGGCTGCAAGGCCTGAGCGTGGCGGCGCGCTGCATGATGGGCTTCGCCATTCCGCGCATGCCCCGGAAGTTCGCCAACAATCCACTGTGGAACCATTACCAGTGCGGCGACGGCAAATGGATCTGCCTCGGCATGCTGCAGCCCGATCGCTACTGGGCCGATTTCGTCCGCGTCCTCGGCCGCCCGGAGCTTGGCACCGACGAGCGCTTCGTGGACCTGCGCGTGCGCGCCGGCAACGCCGGTGCGGCCATCGAGATCCTCGACGCCGTCTTCGCCAGCAAGCCGCGCGAGGCATGGCTGCAGATCCTGCGCGCCGGCGGCGACTTCATCTTCACCATCGTCAACAGCGTCGACGAGCTGCCCGACGATCCGCAAGTGCAGGCCAACGACTACATCACCAGCTTCACGCACCCGCAGTTCGGCCCGGGGCCGGTCGTGGGTATCCCGGTTCGGCTGCGCGAGACGCCGGGAACCTTGCGGCTCCCGGCTCCCGAGTTTGGGCAACACACCGAGGAGATCCTCACCGAGCTCCTCGGCTACAGCTGGGAGCAGGTGGAAGGGTTGAAGGATCGCGAGGTGATTTGAAGCGCCATGACCGATACGGCTGACGCAGCACCTTCCCAGCGTTCCACGCGCACGATTCCCAACGCCGGCATCGGTTGGCTGCTGCGCGAGCTGCTGAGCCGCGACGGCGGGCGTGTCGACATGCTGGTGCGCCTGCGCACGCTGCACGCGCGCCACGGCGCGGCAGTCATGCAGCGCGTCGGACCGTTCACGATGGTCAACTTGTTCGGCCCCGACGCCAACCGCCTGGTGTTGCTCGATCGTGACCGCATCTTCTCATCGAAGCGACCGTGGGATCAGATTATGGGACAGATCTTTCCCAACGGCCTGCTGCTGCGCGACGGCGACGAGCACAAGCACCATCGCAAGATCATGCACGAAGCGTTCACCCGTCCGGTGCTGCGCGAATACGGCGCCCGCATGAACCCGATGATCGCGACGGGCATCGCCGACTGGCACCAGCGTCCCGAGTTCCTCGCCTTCGACGCATTCAAGGAGCTCACCCTCGCCATCGCGGCGTCGATCTTCGTCGGCATCGCGCTCGGCACCGACACCGGCCGCATGAACGCGGTCTTCGAGGACCTGGTCGCCGCCTCTATGTCACGCATCCGGCTGCGTATCCCCGGGCTCGAGTTCTATCGCGGCCTCAAGGGTCGCGAGCTCATGAGCGACTATTTCCGCGGCATGATCGCGCAGCGGCGTGCCGTGCCGAGCGCGGACATGTTCAGCCGCCTGTGCCATGCCGTCAGCGAAGATGGCGACCGCTTCGCCGACCAGGAGATCGTCGACCACATGATCTTCCTGATGATGGCGGCGCACGACACCACCACCAGCTCACTCACCTCGATGACCTACGAGCTGGCGAAGCATCCCGAGTGGCAGGACCGGGTGCGCGTCGAGAGCTTGGCGCTCGGCAAGCCGCAGCTGGAGCTCGACGATCTCGAAGACTTGCAGAGCCTGACTTGGGTGATGAAAGAGACGTTGCGGCGCTACCCGCCGTTACCGGTGATTCCGCGCGTGGCGGCGCAGGCGTTCGAGTTTGAAGAATATCGGATCCCCAGGGACGCCATGGTGGTGGTCGCCCCGATCCACACGCATCACATGTCCGAGTGGTGGGACGATCCCTTCTGCTTCGACCCGGAGCGCTTCGCGCCGCCGCGGCAGGAAGACGAACGCCACACCCATTCCTGGGTGCCGTTCGGCGGCGGCGTGCATCTGTGCATCGGCATGCGCTTCGCCGAGATGCAGATCAAGGCGGTGATGCATCAGCTCGTGCAGCGGTACCGGTGGAGTGTGCCGGCAGGCTACGTGATGCCGGTGCAACAGGCGCCGATCTCAAAGCCGCAGGATGGCTTGCCGGTGCAGCTGACGCGGCTCGCCTGACCGCGCTGCGCGCATGATGACTGCATCGGTACCTCGCAAGCGCCTCTAAAACCCGCTTGACGCTGTCCGCTGCCCCCTGATAAACAAACGTTTGTTCGGGTGACATTCCCGCGTCCGTCTGCTCCACCAGTGGACGCGCATGAACGGAGTCGGCCAATGCAAATCAGCGACGTCAATCTCACGGATCCAGATATCTTTCAGCAAGCCGTACCGCACGAGATGTTCGCGGTGCTGCGCCGCGAGGCGCCGGTGTACTGGCACCCGGAAGAATCGGGTGGCTTCTGGGCGATCACCAAGTACGCCGACCTGAAGACCATCTCCAAGACGCCCAGCCTGTTTTCTTCCGAGCGCCAGGGCACGTTGCTGCGTGATCTGCCGCCACAAAACCTGCCGTTCGTGCAGCAAATCATGCTCAACATGGATCCGCCGCGTCACCGCCAGTACCGCGCGCTGGTCAACAAGGCATTTTCGCCGCGCATGGTGAACAACATGCATGGGAAAATTCGGGCGATGGTGAACCGGATCATCGACAAGGTGATCGAGACGGGCGAGTGCGACTTCGTCGACGACATCGCGGCGCAACTGCCCTTGGAGGTCATCTGCGAGATGATGGGTGTGCCCGAGGAGGATCGCCGCCAGGTCTACGCCATCGGCAACCGCATGGTCGGCTTCGACGATCCCGACCTGCAGCTGGACGGCAAGGTGGTGGCCGACGACATGGATGGCCAGGCCGCCGCGGCAGAGCGCCGGC
>CAZTDK010000838.1:0-3079 GCA_964611965.1 uncultured Binatia bacterium (SeqCode)
AGCCCAGACGGCGCAGATTCGGCACCACGGTGTGCATGAAGATTTCGCTGTTTACCTTGGCCCAGTCGGGAATCCCGAGGACGGTCTGAACCACGATGTCCGGATCGAGCCCGTACTTGGGCCCGAGCAGACGCAGGGTGTCGAGCTGCTGGTTGGCGTTCAGCGCCTCGAGGATGCCGAAGGCGAAATCCTCCATCGCCTCGAGCTCGTCGGGCGTCGACTCCTTCACCACCTTGCGCATGGAGAGAATGCCGAAAGCGGCATGGCGCGACTCGTCGATCTGCACGCGGCGGATCATGTCGCGCAGCAGCGAGTTGCTCGTGAGCTTGGCGACCATGTCGAAGATCCCGACCGCCATGCCCTCGAAGAGCACCTGCATGCCCAACGTCTTCATCTTCCAGGTCGGCGCCTCGAGCAGCATGTCGAGCAGGACCTTGATGGTTGGATCGATGGGGTAGATCATGCCCACCTTGCGCTGCAGGAATTTGGAGAGCACTTCGACGTGGCGCACCTCGTCGATCACCTGCGAGCCGGCGTAGAACTTTGCGTCCATCGTGGGGCATGCATTGGTGAGCTGCCCGCACAGTTGCAGGGCGGCTTGCTCGCCGTGCAGCAGCTGCGAGAGCAAGTGGGCGAACTCGTCGAGCGCGGCGCGGCGGCAGGTGTCGTCATCGACCCCCATCATGCTGAGAATCGACGGCAGCAGCATCACGCCTTCCTTCGGCATGAACCACTCGTCGTGCGGAAACGGCTGCGACCAGTCGATGTCGGTCTCGGCGTTCCACTGGCCCTTCTTGCCGCGTTCGTAGAGGTTGCGCAGCTCGGTGATCTCGCTGCCGTACTCCCAGCTCCAATGCAGATCCATCGGCACGTCGATGTCGATCTTCTGGCGGATGCGAGCGACCTCCTGCTCGTCGACAAAGTCGATCGCGTCGAAATCGCCAAAGGCTCGCCGGTGCTCGGGAAGGAATTTGTTGGTCATCGCTACGCTCCTCACGTGTGGGGTTTTCGCTATTTTTCGCTGCCGCTGCGGCCGCTGCCGGCGGCAATCAATCCGTGGTGCAACAGAGCCTTCACTTCTTCCTTGCGCTTGCGGACGAGTGCTGGTGTAAACAGCGATTGGCCGAACATCTCCTCGCCAAACTCACCGGAGGCAAAGTGGTAGACGATCAATCCCACCAGGCTTTGCAGCGTGTGCTGGATGTTCGCCACCCGAAAAGCGCCGGTTTCCATTCCTTCGCGCAGCAGGTTGGCGACGCGCGAGAAGAGATGCTTCAGCGTGCGGTCGGCCTGCTGCTCTTCTTCGCTGGTTCCGGCGAGCTCATCGTCCTCGAAGAGCGAGCGCAGGAGCAAGCGCGCCGACGTCGGATGCTCGGCAAAGGTGTCCATCAAGGCGTCGATCCAGCGATCGAAGCGCGCTCGCGGATCACCGCCGGCCGCCAGTGCCGCCGTGGTGCGCCGATCGAAGAGGTCGAGGATGCGGCCGACGACGGCGGCGTACAGCTCGGCTTTGCTCTTGAAGTGGTGAAACAGCGACGACTTGCCTAGGCGAACGGCGTCGGCAACTTCGCGCATGCCGATGCCCGAAAAACCGCGGCGTGCAAACAAATCCTCCGCGGCGTCGAGGATCCGGTCCCGCGATCCAATTTCAATGACAGCTGCTTCGCGCATACGACCGACCGATCGGTCTACGTTTACCGATCGACCGGTCGGGAGTCAAGCGAATTCGTGACCTGGATCAATGAATTGCCTGACCCGTGCCGGGACGCGAGCGTCGGGCCGGCTACGCGAACTCCACCGAGAACCGGATGTTACCCTTGGCCATGCCGTCGAGCACGATCTGGCGGCCACCGCTGCGCATCATCCACTCGAGGCGATGGTCGCGGTATTCGCGCACGAAGAGTCCTTGCTCGACGATCGGTGCGAGGTTCTGAAAACCGGCTAGCGCTTCCAACGCTGCGGCGGCGCATTGCTGCACGCTGTCACGCTCGCTGACGCGCGCCAGCCACGCGGCCAGCTTGGAGCCGGCTGGCGGTGGAAACCCCTGCGCGGCGGCACCGGCCACGTACGGATACACGGAGAGATCGCCCCATCCGAATGCCGCGCCGTTGAAGAACTGCGCGGTTCCCAGATCACGGTCCAGGCGCTGGTGCATGTTGGCGATCTGCTCGCCGGCACGTGCCGTCATGTGGTCAGCGAGCTCGCCGGTGGCGCGTCCGAAGACACGGACCTCGGCGAGGCCCCAGGTGACGGCCTCGAAGTAGGTGTCGCAGAGCTCTTCGAGCATGCGCACGCGCGCGCGTTCCGCCGGAGCAGCGGGCAACAGCGCCGGTTGCGGCCACTTGTCTTCGAGGTATTCGAGAATGATCGTCGAGTCGAACACCGTCGTGCTTCCATCGATCAGACTGGGCACCTCGCGCCGCGGGCTCGAGTCGACGAACGCCTGGTCGGTGCCCCCGAAAATATCGGGAACCACGGCGTCGAATGGAATGCCCTTTTCGTACAGCGCAATCTTCACCTTCTGCGCAAACGGCGACAGCGGGTGTTCGAACAGTTTGAGCATATGGACCTCCACTTGAGTTGCTGCCGTCAATACGGTGGAGGCGCGGAATCATCAAGGGTGGGGAAGAGACGATTTTCGATCGCAGTGGAGAACCGGGAATCAATAACCGGCAAATCAAGCGCCAAAACAACTGGCCCGTTCCCCGTTCTCAATTTCCCATTCCCGGTTTTCCATTTTCTTCCTCTGCGGGCACTCTCACGAAGTCTTTTCCGAATCGCGCAAAACTTTACTGTTGAGAGACACGCCTAATCACCTCAGCTCCCCGATCGTGGGAACCCTCCCCTTTGCCTGTGACGGGCGATTCGGTATCGTCGGGCGTTATGACCGTACATGAAAGTGTCATCGAGTTGTGCAAGGGTGCGCGCGCGGCTGCGCGTGCGGTGGCTACGGCGTCAACCGACGTCAAGAACCGCTGGCTGCACCTGGCCGCCGACGGCCTGCGGACCAACGAGGCGGTTCTGCTCCAGGCCAACCTGGACGATGTGCGCAGCGGCCGCGCGCTCGGCCTGTCCCCGT
>CAZTDK010000839.1:0-3079 GCA_964611965.1 uncultured Binatia bacterium (SeqCode)
GCTGCGTCAATCGATCAGAGGTCGGGGCTGTCGCATGCCTGCACAGCTGGAAGCGCACTCCAACCATGTGCGTCCGGGAACATGATTCACGTCGGGGCTCCGGTCTTGCCCCTGACTTCAACTGGAATTCTGGGGCACTTAAAACGTTTGCGGTTTTGAAACTTGAGGTAGTCGATTCCAGTCCGCAGCGTTGTCGCACGTCTGGCAGCATGTTAAGATGTTAAATGTATGTTTCTAGCATGATACGATCGAGAACACACGTACTACTACTTGCACCGGTGATTGTTGTCGCTATCACTGCCACCCTGATTGTCATACAACGTCGCTCGGCGCCTGCTTCAGAGAATGATCCCAATCTGCAAACCAGCAGGCCCGGTGAGTCCACGCCAACTAGCGAGGTCGATGCTGGGGCATCTGTCAAGAAACGATACGCCCCACTTTCCCCAATCTCAGCGGAGCCTGTAGATAGCGTTACGGTCTTTGCAATTGAATCCGGGGGTGAAGCGTTTCGTGCAATCAACGGAGCGGCGGTTACGCTTCGCGATACTACTGGTGTACCGCAAGAAGCTCGCAGTGTAACGACCGATGTCGCGGGACAGGCGAGTTTCTCTGGCTTGATCGACGGAGACACGTATGAGCTAACAGTCGCTACGCAGGGATTTGCGCCCACAAATAAAGTCTTCACCAAAGCACCGGGGCACCAGGATCTCCCCGTCACGCTAGAGAAGGCTCCTGTCGGTTCTCCGTAATTTTCGAAAAGCGAATGCTGAATGAAACGAACGTCCGCGCTGAGCGTGCTGGCGCTGGTGAGCGTGGTGGCCACAGAGTGGGCCTTTTTGTGTCACGCCGACGCTGCGCTAACTGAGCTGGTCTCAGTACCTGGCATCGATTTTACATCTCACTACCCGCCCGATCCCGTGATCGCCGTTGGGCCACAATACGTCGTCACCATGGTTAATTCCGCATTCGCAATATATGACAAGAACGGCAACCAGGTTGCCTCAGCAAAGTCGTTTGATGATTGGTGGGCATCCGTGGCGGACCGTGCGGAATTTAAATTCGATCCTAAACTCGCCTATGACCCATACGCTGGTCGCTGGCTCATGCTCGCACTCGCGAAGACCGACGTATTCCGCATCTCCTCATACCTCCTCTCTGTCTCGCGCGATTCGAATCCCTTGCATAGCTGGTGCTACCTCAATCTTGATGCCACTATTGATGAGGAGACGCATACCTACAATTGGGCTGACTACCCAGACTTAGGGTTTGATTCATCCGATGGGATATATATCACTTCAAATCAATATGCCTTCGGGAAATGTCAGATTAGCGGAGCCGATTGCGTTGACGACATAGACTGCGCTTTTGGGCTCCTAAAATGCCAGCCCAACATTTTCCAGTACCCCAAGGTCCGGATACTCTCAAAGTCTGAGCTCTACGACAACGCGAACAGCTGCCCCTCTTCGGTGCATTGGACCGACATTTCCGGACCGGCATTGCAGAATGCAGATGGTTCGCCCGCAGTTTCGGTGCGTGCCGCGCAGATGCTGACTGACGCCGACGGCGAGTATCTTGTAAATACGGCAGGTGGGAATGCGGTTACCCTATGGAGCCTTTCAGGTTCGTTGACGTCCAGGGTCACGCGGGTCGCTACAGTTTCTATTGGAGCGTACTCGCCCCCAGTTGCCGCCACACAGCCTGGTGGCGTGACAGGAGTAGATGCGGGTGACGGCACGCTGGGGAATGCCATCTATCAGAACGGCAAGCTGTACACAGCATTTACTGATGCATACGACTGGGGCAGCGGGCCAACAGATAGCATTCGCTATCTAAGAATTGATACATCAACAGGAAGCCCGGAAATCAATGCACGATATGGAGCAGACGGTGAGCAGTCTTTTTATCCAGCGATGACGCCTGATGCTTTTGGAAACATTATTATTGGATTTTCGCGTTCAAGCAGCACGGAGTACCCACAGTTTCGCTATACTGGCCGCCTGACCACAGAAGGTCAGCTCGAAGCTAGCGCTAGTCTTAAGGACGGCGGGAGTACATACAAGCTACTCGATCCAGATATGAGGAATCGCTGGGGCGACTATATGGGAATTGCAAGCGACCCAAGTGACCGATCAAAGGTCTGGATCTTCGGTGAGTACGCGAAAGAAAGCCCACAGAATACCTGGGGAACGTGGATTGGAGAAGTTTCTTTCGAATCGAGCCCGAGCCCTGACTGTTCCGGGATTGGGAATTGCCAAAATGGTGGCACTTGCACAGGCCTGAACAAGTGCACCTGCCCGACCAAGTTTGCGGGAGTGAATTGCAGCCAGTGCGCACCCAACTATTACAACTACCCGACCTGCTCCTCGTGTTCGGCCACCGCTACCTGCAACGGCAACGGTAACTGCACTGCTACGGGGGCATGCGATTGTTACTCAGGTTGGACCGGTTCCGCATGCCAGACACCGGTAGTAGATCACACGATTGCAATCACGAGTGGTCCCTCCACGAGCGCAAATCCGGTGAGTTCAGGCGGGACGGTGACCCTGTCCGTCTCGGCGATTGATTCTCTGGGCCTACCTCTAACCTATCTCTGGACCGCCGAGTGCCCTGCATTCGGAATCCATGAAATTATCAGTAACGGAAGCGTGCCTAATCCCCCCTGGAGAGCCCCAGTCAATTCTGGACCACAAAGGGACTGCACGATCTATTTGGTGGTCTTCTCGGGGAATGGGGTTCCGGGAGTTTCTTTTGCAGTCGCCGGTGGCTTCTTCGCTCAAACCATCGCCGGCAGTGGCGGCACCACCACGCAAGATCGCATTGTGAATGGCGGTTTTGAGACCCTCGGTTTTTCCTGGGTGGTCCTGACGAACGGTGCGAATCAAACGGACAGTTGGTGGAATATCAACAATCCCTCCGGAGCATACGACGGGAACCGCTATGAGTACCTCGGCGCGAAGATCGACGGAATCACCGCAGCAAACAACGTCGATGGCGTGATCTATCAGACCGTGTCCATCCCCTCAGGGTGTAATGCCTCAGCTGGAACGTGACTCCAACCGGCTCCGCTTATATGTGGGGC
>CAZTDK010000840.1:0-3078 GCA_964611965.1 uncultured Binatia bacterium (SeqCode)
TTGCCGCTGCTGACCTGCTGAATGCTGACCTTGACCGTTTGTACGCCGGAGGCGCTGTCGCTGGCGGTTCCCGAGATGCTCCCTGACCAGCCGCTCTCACCCGCGTAATTATTGGTGGCCGCGTAAGTCGTGCCGCTACTCGAGTAAATGGTTGCCACCGCGGGCGACGACACCGTCGAGCTGGGTGCCGTGTTGTCGACGATGACCGTCTGCGTGGCGGATTCATTGGAATTGCTGAATCCGTCGACGGCGGTCGCGGACACCTGGTAGGTCCCATCGGCGGGTTGCGCAGACCAACTGACCAGGTAGTCGGGGCCGCTGCTGCTCGAGCCGATTGTCGTCGTTGGTGTGCACACGGTCCCGGCGCAGTACTTATAGGTCACGGATGCAACGCCGGATGGATCGGTGGTGCCGGTAGCAGTCAGGTTCTGTCCGTTGCCGATCATGGACGGCAGCGTATTGAACACGACCACGGGTCCGGTGACGTCGGGTGTCGAGGTCACGGTTCGCGTCTGCGTTGGCGTGCTGGTCGGCATGTCGGTCGGTGTGCTCGTCGGTATCGCGGTCTGGGTTGGCGTGCTCGTAGGTATCGCGGTCTGGGTTGGCGTGCTCGACGGTGTGTTCAACGTTGCGGTCGGGGTAATCGTCGGCGTCCCGGTCGGGCTGTGCGTGATGGTCATCGTAGCTGTGGCGGTTGAGGTCGGCAGCGGCAGGCTCACGCAATTCCCGCTGTCTCCCGGTGCGGCGACGAGCAGGTCGTGGTTGGTGTCGGCCGCGTCGATACACGCCGTATAGACGGGGCAAGCGACGCGATGGAAGCGGGCGCTACTGTTGCAGCGGTTCGCGGCGGTGATGCCGTCCTTCTTCGTCGTGGCCCTGATGGAGCACGACAGCTTGCCGGTTTTGAGCACCGTGGTGATACACGGCGCCGCATGGGAGGCCGGAAGCCGCCCGCAGGTCGACCGCATGTAGTAGCTCGTGACGGTGAGCTTGCATTGCGGGCGCAGGGCGCCCGGAGGTACGGCCGCCTGTGTCTTGATGACTTGAACCGCACACGCCACGTAGGCGCGATGCGTCTTGCCTTTGCTTCCATCAAAGCTGGCGCACGGGCAGGTGCTATCGATCAGGCTGCGGATCGTCGAAATCTGCGCTGCGTCACCGGCGACCACGGGGTCGGTGCCGGTCAGGCACTTCAGTGGGGCCATGACAGCCCCGGATGACAGTGGGGTCATAGCGACGGCAAGTAGGGCAGCGATTCCGAATCTCGTCATGGGTGACCTTTCCTCACGGTGGTTTGCCCCGTGACCGCAGCTGTCGAGGGGCGCGAACTATGCGTTTGCGGCCGGCCCGCTGTCAAGGGTTCGGTGAGGTGCGCGTGATAGGCGGGGACGCGCGTGATGGGCGGGGACGGATGGGCGGGGACGGGTCTGGAAAGTGGAAAATGGCGACGCACGATGGCAATACAGCAAACACGCTATGCCGACGCCGGCTCTGGTGATTGGACCAGTCGGGTGTGCATGTTCTGGAACAAGCGCGGAAGTATGTACAACGCCTAGAATGATAATTTTTCCACATTCCAGACCTGACCCCGACCCGGTGCGTCGATCCGGCGCTTGACGCCGCCAACACGCAGTCCACCGGCTTGGTCCACTACGACCTCCGTGTGTTGTAAGCCTTAAGAGCCGATTTTCTTGGGCCAATTGCGCGGTTTAGCGCAAGGATGCGGCTCACTCTGTAGGCGCGGTGCGATGTGCGACAAGGTGGCGGGGGCCTAGCAGGCGCTGGCTCTCTCGGCGCATTCCACGCCTGAAGTGCGGGCTGCAAGCGTGAGATCTGCCCTCCATTCGCGAGCATCCTGAAACGTTTCAGGCTGTTGGAATGGTCAGACCGCTTAGAGCTTGGCTAAAGCAAGCCAATGGCAACAGTCTCGCACACGGTTCGGGCTTCCTCACGGATACGCGCGAACAAACTCAATGAGCGCCGCGGCCAGCTCACGGCCGCTGTCCTCCTGGACGAAGTGGCGGCCGGGTACGGTGCGGTGCGGCATGCCGCGGCCACCGGGCACACGTGTCTGCAGCGGCCGCGCGAAGGCGCGCGTGATCCACTCGCCATCACTGAAGAGCGTAAGGAGCGGCTTTTCCCAGCGCTCCAGCACGCCCCAGGCGGTGCGGTTGGCCGCGATTTCCCGACCACCCGCGAACAGCGGAAGTTGTTGAGGCAGGCCGCGGATGCCCGACATGTAGCCGATGTCGGGGAACGGAGCGCGGTAGGCGCGCAGCTCCGCCTCGTCCAGCGCGCGGATGGTGCCGAACTGCAGCGCGCGCTCGATCGGCAGCCACGGCGTGACCCGCATGGCGTGCTGAACGAGCCGCAGCGCTGCGGCGCGCAGGCCATGGACCGGGCTATCGGGCAACGCGCCGTTAGTCACCACGATGCGCGCGAACCGGCGCTCGGCTTGCGTGGCCAATCGCAGGGCGATCAGCGATCCCCAGTCCTGGCAGAACAGGGTGATGTCCCGCAGGTCGAGGCGCTCGATCAGCTGCCGCAGCCAGTCGCAGTGGGCTTGATAGCGGTGGTCTTGCCAGTGCACGGGCTTCGACGATTTCCCGAATCCGATCAAGTCGGGCGCGACGGCGCGCAGCCCGGCGTGCACGCATAAGGGAATCATCGAGCGATACAGGTACGACCAGGTCGGATTGCCGTGCAGCAGCAGCACGACGGGTCCCGCGGCCGGCCCCTCGTCGACGTAGTGCATCAGCAAGCCGTCGTCGTCGACCGGCACAAAGTGTGGCGCAAACGGATAGTCCTTGAGGTGCTCGAAACGAGCGGCGGGCGTCGTCAGAAATTCCATCGTCCTGCGGTGAGCAACATGGGTTGCGGCCGGTGGTACCACAGGAGGCGAGCCGTGGAAAACGGCGCGCGGCGTGCCATATCGTCCGCGGAGCCCCAGAAGGTTCCAGAACAGGAGGGAACACAAATGGGGACAGGTCTGGAAAGTGGAAAATGGCGACGCAGGAGGTGCGGCGATACCGGACACACGCTGATGATGACGCGGGCTGCGATGATTATTGGGCGAGG
>CAZTDK010000841.1:0-3078 GCA_964611965.1 uncultured Binatia bacterium (SeqCode)
CAACGCAGACCCGGCGGTGGTCGGCAGCCGCCAGTCGCAATGCCCAGCGAAGCACGGTGGCGTATTCAGCGTCGCAAGAAACACGGTGAAGGCGGTGCCGTCCGGTCCACACCCTGACGCGTAGGGGGAAGTACAATTGTTGCTCCAGGTATACTCGCTTAAGTAGTCATGGATACCCCCGGCGTTATCCTTCTTCTCCCACATCAGCCCACCTTGTGTAATCGTCCCGTCGCCGTTATCCACTGGGCTAGGCTTTGGAGTCGCGGTGGGACCCGTGGGGGTCTCTGTCGGCGTGTCGTTAGGTGTGTCGCTTGGCGTGGATGTCGCGGCGCACTGACCGGTGGAGGGGTTACACGATCCGCCTGGGCACGCGGGCGTTTTGCAGGGGGTCGGGATAGGCCTTAAATCTAGGCCGACGGCGATCGCGCACACAAGCAAGTCATCGTTCAAAAATAACAAATCCGAAAGCTGGCTCGGGCAAGTCTCACACGCATCAAAGAGTGCAGCATCGACCGTCGCGGACTGAGATGAAAAGTAACAATCCGGGTCCCCGGTAGGCTGTCCCCAGGGGTTCTGGGAACCGTAAATGCAGCTTTGAAAGGAACTCAGATCGTGATTGTAACAGGCCAGGTTCAAGCAAGGGCCAGCGATGCCGTAGGCCCCAAGAACGGGGCTTCCCAATGGTGGCGGGTCCGTTACCGAGTTGCTCGCCCCACCGCAGTACCATGCATGCGGGAGCCCGTTGTTGCCGTCGCAGTAGTTGTGCAGACAATCCGCCGTAGGGGTGGGTGTCGCAAGTAGTGCTGCCGCTTGAAACGTTTGCGAGGCTGAGATGGGCGTGGGTGTCGCGTCGAGACGAACGCCTAGTTCAGCGACAGCACGTGCCACCACAAGGCCGAAGTCACCTCCCCAAGGATCGGCGATCCCGTTCAATGCGGTATCCACGGCCGCTTGGATCTGTGGCTGGCTAAGCGTCACCTCAGACAGAGTCGGAAGGCATGCATCGTAGCAGCTCTCCGAGTTCCCGATCGTGGCGGTGCCACCGCGCGGTGGCTTACACTTAGTCGCGGAGCCGCGAGTGCCGCAGCCGTTTTTTCCTTTTGCGCTCACTGCACAGCACGTGACGGCCCCCGATGGCCCGCTACAGGTCGAGCGCATCGCATCGCTCATCGCCACACGCTCGCACGCCTTGGTCAACGTGCTGTTCTTGACCGCGTCCTTGGCGATGCCGCGCACGCACCTCACGTAGGCGCCGTGTGTGGCAAAACTTCCGCAGGGACATTGTGCCGCCGCCGCCGTCAGCACCGATGCGACGCTGGCCCGCTCGCCTGGGTCATCCCCACAGACGCGCAACTGAGATTTCGATGGCGTTGGCGTGGGAGTCGGCACCTGCGCGTGACCCGGCGCTGCCCCCCAGAGTACCAGCGCGCACAGGTTTGCTGCCCAAGTAGCTCGTGTCATGATGTTTCCCTCCATGTGCTGCGTCGGGGTATGTGTAGCCTGGTTGCACAACCGGCTTCGCGACGGTGTGGCACCCGATACCACGGGGGTCGGGTTGGCGTCTATGCGCGGCTACGGCCGTTCCGAACGCGCCGCCAGCTCCCGCAACCGCAAATCTGATAAAATTACCAAATTATGTCTTTTCTCGGGAAGGCCTTGTGCCGCAAGGGTTTCCCGAGGTCGCGCGACTCCGTTCCAGAAAGAACCTAAAAAGCATCTCCTGCGCACCTTTTCTGTGATTGGTGCCCGTCGCGCTCCGCGCACGATCCCGATCTGGGCCGCGACCTTCGTCCTACTGCTTCCATCCTGCTTCCACGTGGAACCAGCGTCACATGAGTCGTCGGTAGTGAATCGCTGGAAACCCTTGCGGCACAAGGGCTAGAGGAAGTGGGCAGGGAGTGAATTGAACACTCGACACAAGGATTTTCAGTCCTTTGCTCTACCGACTGAGCTACCTGCCCATCACGGGGAATCGAATCCGCTTGAGGTCGGCGAGGACATCTACCAGACAACCGATCCGCAGACAACAGCGGAAGCAGGCGGCGGAAGCAGACCGTGCGATCGCCGAGCAACGTGGTGCTGCGCACCGCCTTCGCAAGCGCAGCCGGCACGCGCGGCAAAGGTGACGTTGACAGAGCTGCGCCCGTCGGCTATCCAGTCGCCTTGTGTCACGCCACCGGTCAGCATGTTCGTCGCTCGGCCGGTTTTTTCATTTGTGGCGGCGGGCAGAAAAATCTATCAGCAATCCATTTGAATCCGACAGGAACGCAAGGAGGTAGGCATCATGGCTGAGAAGAAGGCCAAGACGGCGGAGAAATCCAGTGCAGCAATGAAACACATGTGTCCGAGCTGCGGCACCGAGAGTCGCGTGACCATGTTTGCGGGGTTTGGTCGCAAGGGGCTCTTCTGGGTGTGTGACAAGAACTGCGGCTACACCGAACGCACACGCTAAGACGGCGGGAGGGCGTATGGGCCGAACACCGAAGAAGGACAAGGCCAAGAAGGGGCTGCGGATCTTCGAGGACGACGCCGGATCCGAGAGCGACGAGCAAGGCGATCTTCCGAAAGACGAGGCTGGCCGCCGCAAGATCAAGCGCCAGTACGAAGACCTCCTCGGCATCCGCGTCGAGAAGCTCAAGGGCCGCATCCTCAATCGCGAGCGCATCAACAAGACCATCGAAGGCGTCTATTTCATCTGCGCCGAGTGCAAGAAGGTCTGCCACAACATGGACGAGGGACTGGTCGAAGACCCGAACAACGTCCACAATGTGTGCGCCGCGTGCTCCAAAACCAAAGGCAAGGGCAAGCAAGCCGCCGCGTAAGACCTGCAGTCGGCGGAGCTGCGGTGGGCGACTCTATGGGCCGCTCGCGCCACGGGCTACGCGCCGCAAGTCTTGAGAAAGGCGGCGAGGTCGGCCGGTAACGGGCTGTTGACCTCGATGGGCAACGCGCTTTCCGGGTGCGTAAAGCCGAGCCGAAAGGCGTGCAACAGGTGGCGCGCCACGCGCGCCGCAGTGGCAGCGGGTCCGTACAGGCGATCGCCGACAACCGGGTGACCAATCGAAGCAAGGTGCACGC
>CAZTDK010000842.1:0-3068 GCA_964611965.1 uncultured Binatia bacterium (SeqCode)
TTGATGAACATGTCGTGATATGCCGTATCGATGAGCGCCGCGAGATTGACCGGAATGCGCCGGCCATTGTCGGGGAGCTCGGTGGCCGTCAGGAAGGCCTCGACGAGGCGGGCGGCGACGATGTAGTAGGCGCCGTTCACGGGGAGTGCCACGTAGTCGAGATGCGGGTTGAGACACACCGCGAGGTTGGCGGGCAAGGTCCACGGCGTCGTCGTCCAGATCACCGCGGCGAGCTCGTGATGGTGCGCCGCCAACTCGCCGGCGTCGCCCGGATTGACGGCGATGGCGCGTGCGTCGTCGGCCGACCCGCTGAACGCGAACTTCACGTAGATCGACGGCGAGCTGTGGTCGCTGTACTCGACCTCGGCTTCGGCGAGCGCGGTGGCGCACACGGCGCACCAGTGGACCGGCCGCAAGCCGCGGTAGATGTAACCGCCTTCCACGAGCTCGCGAAACACCTTGATGATCCCGGCTTCGTAATCCGCCGCCATCGTCAGGTACGGGCGGTCCCAGTCGCCGAGCACGCCGAGGCGCCGGAACTCCTCGCGTTGGATGTCGACGAACTTCTGCGCATAGGCGCGGCAGCGGCGACGGATGTCGAGCTGCGACAGCTCGCGTACCTTGCCGCCGAGGTCCTTGGTGACCTGGTGTTCGATCGGCATGCCGTGGCAGTCCCAGCCGGGGACATACGGGGTGAGGAACCCGGCCATTGCCTTCGACTTCACCACGATGTCCTTGATGATCTTGTTCAGCCCGGTGCCGAGGTGCACGTGGCCGTTGGCGTAGGGCGGCCCGTCGTGCAGCACGTACTTCGGCTTCGCGGCATTGGCTTCCAGCATCTGTTCGTAGACGCGCGCGTCGCGCCAGCGCTGCACCACGGCCGGCTCGCGCTGCGGCAGGTTGGCGCGCATCGGGAAGTCGGTCTTGGGAAGATTGAGTGTGTGCTTGTAGTCCATGCCCGAGTGAGTGTGACCGTTTCCTCTAGCAGAAGGGGGTGGCGATTCAAATTATCGTTGACCACGTTGGTGGAGGCAGCGGTTCCTCCGGGCGACACGGGCGGGGGAGGGAGGATGTCAGCGCCGCGCGCGGCGCGAGCGTGGCGGCGTGACTATGCGGCGAGCGCCTTCTTGAAGGCTGCGGTGTTGAACTGCTCGGCGGCGCGGTTGGCGAGGTCAGTGAGCGCGTTTTCGAACATGTCCTGGGTGAACGAAGTCGGCGAGCGGAACAGGTTGGTGCCGCCGGCGCCGCCCTTCACCTCCGCACTCCACAGGGTCTTCCCGGCGCCGTCTTGCAGCGCATACTGCACGGCGATAGTGGCCTTGTAGCCCATCATGCCATCCATCCAATATTGAGTGACGGTGGCGACCAGGGTCATCGGCCTGCCGGATTGCACGCCGACACCCGCTTGCTTCAATGCGTCGGTCGTCGCGTCGGTGACGCTCTGCGGCGCCACCTCGGCATTGCTGTCGTTGACGCCGGAGGGAATGCCGTAGCTTCCGCGGACGGACCCGACCCGGGTCTTGTCCTGTCCGCCCGCGTCCGCCGGGCGCTGGTCGACGACCTTGAGGCTCAGGCTCGCTGTCGATGCCGGAGCGGCAACCGCTGAGGACTTGTACTTGATCGAGGTTGTCCCGCAACCCGCGACGAGCAGCAGCACGGCAACCGTTCCCAACACGAGGTTCTGTCGATGTGGCATCACGTTCATCCTCCCCAAGCCGCGCGAAATCGGCGGCCCCGCTACGTCGCAGAATCATCCGCCATCGTCAAGGCTGAACAAGGCCAAACACAATCGGCGAACATCGCCATGAACCCGCCCCCCGCGGTTGCTACTCTGGCTGTGACCAGCCAATAGATAAATGTGGAGAATAGCACGAGCCCAACCGGCTGGATCTGGAGGCCCCCATGTTTCTCATTCATACCCCGCGCGAGCACGCGGAGGGCGTCGCTCGGGCAGTCGTCTCGGCGTGCCGCCTAGATGGCTGGCAGTCGCCGGTGCAACCGCAGTTGCTGCACACCCTCTTCAATCGGCTGCTTGGGTACGATCTGGATTTCGAGAAAATCGCCCCGTTGTCTCCCGCCGAGGTGGCGACGATGGTGAGCACGCCGCTGGAGCGCGAGGAATTGATTCATCTGATGGTGGTGGTTGAGATTCTCTGCAACCCGATTCCAGCTCGGCTGGAACGGTCGGTCGGGCAGTGGGCGACGCTGCTGCAAGTGCACGAGCGGGCCCTGGTGTACGCCCACGAGCTCATGCGCGGCGAGTTGACCAAGGCGGTCGTTGACTTCTACCGGCTCAACTGGATCGGGGATCTGGATCGCCGCGCGCCGCAGTTCGACACGCTGCTGCGCCACGCCGGCGATCAGGCCTATGCGTTGACGGTGGAAGCCGATGCCGCGGAGGCCGCGCGCTGGACGGCCTTGAGCGCATGCCCCGCGGGCAGCATCGGGCGCAGCGTGTGGGAATTCTACGATATGCGTGGCTTCGCATTTCCGGGTCAGCCCGGCGCGGTCAATGCCGCGGTGGCCCAACATGATTGGATCCACGTCCTCGCCGACTACGGGACGACGCCCATGGGTGAAATCGAAGCGTCGTGTTTTCAGAATTCGACGACCCACACCCCCGGAGGGATGCTCGGGCTCGTTGGGGCGCTGGCGCTGTTTGAATCCGGCCTCATGCCGGCGAGTCTGATCGTGGCCAAGCAGCCTGGCCACAGCCTTTCGGCGCCGGGCGGGGTCGAGCGCATGGCGGAGGCCGTCGCCCGCGGCGCGGCGTGCAACACGGATCTCCTGCTCGATGTCGACTTCTTCCAATGCGCGAGCGAATCCCTGGAGCACCTGCATGCACGGTTCGCCGTCCAACCGAAGAGCGCCCGCATTCGGGAGCTCGATCCGTTCGGGGCGCTGCAGCTGGCATCAGGCGCATAGGCCGGCGACGAGGCGATCGGCGAGCACGCGGGGTCGCAACCAAGCTTGGAAGCTTCCGCCGCAGAGACACCAGCCGCTGGCGCGGACTTGGCAGCCCGCAGCGACCCAACGGGGAGCGGGCCATAGAAAAGACGCCGGCCGCA
>CAZTDK010000843.1:0-3062 GCA_964611965.1 uncultured Binatia bacterium (SeqCode)
GAGGATCAGCCATGGCCACTGGAAAGTCAAAGAAACTGAAGGGACGCGTGAAGGAAGCTGCGGGGGCCTTGACCGGCAACGCGAAGCTGAAGCGGAAGGGTCTGGCCGAGCAGGTAGTTGGGAACATCAAGCAGATGATGGAGGACACGGTCGAGATGATCGGAAACCTCTTCGATTGGGTGAAAGGTCTGTTCGCTTGACGGTGAGGCGCGGAAGACCGTGAGAAGGGTACCCGATCCACCAGAAAGGGCGGACCGCACAATGGAAAGCCTGCCCAAGCTTAGTTATCTCGTTCCCTGCAACACGGCCGCGGGCGTCGTCTATCTCAACCCGCTGCACATCGTCGCGATCGAACCACTCGATCCGTCCATCGACAACAAGACGCGCATCCGCGTCTCAAACGCCTTGAACGGCACTGAAAGTGAAATCGGCGGAGAGCCAGGGAGCAGCGTCGAGGTCATTTTCACTACCGATTTACCCGAAGACATTGCAGCGCGCACGGAGCGCGCGCTGCATTCTTTGCATCACGCGGCGTGACAGAATCAGAATCATCTCTCCACGGCTTTTGGGACAGGCCGCTGGGTGATTTGCTTGAACGGCTTCAGGCAACGCCCGCCGGCCTGACCTCCGCTGAGGCGAGCCGGCGCTTGCGTCTCTATGGCCCCAACAGCCTGGTACGAGAGTCGCGTTTTGCCGGGCTGATGGATTTTCTCCGCTTCCTGGCCAATCCCCTCGTCATCATCCTACTCGTGGCCAGCGCCATTACGCTCGCGCTCGGCGACACCGTCGGCGGGCTGATCATCATCGCAATGGTCCTGTTCAGCGTGCTGTTGAACTTCTTCATGGAATTTCAGGCTCGCCATGCGGTGGAGGCGATTCGCAAGCAGGTCGCGACGACGGCTGCCGTGGTGCGCGACGGGCGAGAACAGGAATTGCCGGTAGCGGACCTGGTCTGCGGGGATGTCGTCCGGTTGAATGCCGGAGACTTGGTGCCGGCCGACGCCCGTCTATTGGAAGGGAAGGACCTGTACGTGCGCGAATCGGCTCTCACGGGAGAGTCTTTGCCCGTCGAGAAGACCGCACACGATCTCCCCGACGAGGGGAAACACTGCGTCGCCGATGCGAGCAACAGCGTCTTTCTTGGCACCGCCGTGCAGACCGGGATTGGCAGCGCGATCATCGTGTGTACCGGAAAAGACACCGCGTTCGGCGCGATTGCCCAGCGCCTGGTCATGCGGCCACCGGAGACCGAGTTCGGCCGTGGCATTCGCCACTTCGGGCTGATGATCACCCGGGTGATCATGTTGCTCGTGCTCTTCGTCCTGCTGGTCAACCTGGTCCTCAAACGCCCGCTGCTGGAGTCGTTTCTTTTTTCCGTCGCCCTCGCGGTCGGGATGACGCCGGAGATGATGCCCATGATCATCACGGTCACCCTGGCCCAAGGCGCGCGGCGGATGGCCAAGAAGAAAGTTCTCGTCAAGCAACTGGCCGCTATCGAGGACTTCGGGAGCGTGGAGATCCTCTGCTGCGATAAGACGGGCACACTGACCGAAGGCGAGATCCTGCTGGACCGGCACGTGGATGTCCACGGCAACGAGGACGAAAGTGTCCTGCGCTTCATCTACCTGAACAGTTATTTTCAAGCGGGGATCAAGAGCCCGCTGGACGACGCCATCTTGAAGCACGAGCGCCCAGCCATCGTCGAGTACGCGAAGGTGGACGAGATCCCATTCGACTTCAACCGCAAACGCCTTTCAGTCGTCGTGCGGCGTGCCGACGAGCATATCCTGGTCACCAAAGGCGAAGCGGAGAGCATCTTTACCATTTGTCAGCGTGTGACCATTGATGGGGCACCCCAGCCATTCGACGACAGTCGCCGCGCCGCGGCGGCGGAGACCTTCCAAAAGCTGAGTGCCGATGGGTATCGCACGCTCGGCGTCGCCGTGCTGCAGGTGGCGCAGCAGGATGTCTATACCGCGGCGGCCGAACAGGGCATGACGTTGGCTGGATTCGCCGCCTTCCTCGACCCGCCCAAGGCGGGCATTCCTGCCGTTCTCGAGGCGCTCAAACAAAATGGCATCTCGGTGGTGATCATGACCGGCGACAACCAATATGTAACCCAGAAGGTGGCGCGCGACGTGGGTCTGGGCGCCGACCGCATGGTCACCGGGAGCCAGGTCGACACGATGGACGATGCCGCAGTCGCCTACCAGGCGGAAAACGGTGCCATCTTTGCGCGCGTGTCTCCGGAGCAAAAGAACCGGGTCATCCTCGCGCTGCAGGCACGTGGGCACGTCGTCGGATACATTGGGGACGGCATCAACGACGCCCCGTCGCTCCACACCGCCGATGTGGGCATTTCCGTCGTCAACGGCGTCGAGGTTGCGAAGGACGCCGCGAAGATCATCCTGCTCGAGAAGGATCTTGCGGTCTTGAACGACGGGGTCATCGAGGGACGGCGCAGCTTCGCCAACATCATGAAGTACATCATCATGGGCACGAGCTCGAACTTCGGCAACATGTTCAGCATGGCCGCAGCCTCGCTCTTCCTGCCGTTCCTGCCCATGCTGCCAACGCAAATCCTGCTGAACAACTTCCTCTACGACATCTCCCAGATCAGCATCCCCAGTGACCATGTGGATCCCGCCCTGCTGCACCGGCCGAAGCGCTGGCAGATTGCCTTCATTCGGCAGTTCATGATGCTCATCGGTCCCATCAGCTCGATCTACGATTTCCTCACGTTCGGGGTACTCCTCTGGGGGTTCCACGCCTCCACGAATGCGCCGCTGTTTCACACCGGCTGGTTTGTGGAGTCCCTGGCAACACAGACGCTGGTGGTTTTCGTCATCCGCACCGCAGGCAGTCCGCTCAAGAGCCGCCCCAGCCTGCCGCTATTGATCAGTGTCTTGGTCGTCGTGGCGGTCGCAGGGGTGTTGCCGTACACGCCGATCGGGCACCTGCTGCAGTTTACACCGTTACCCGTGCCGATGCTGGGTGCGATTGCGTTTCTCGCCGCGACCTACCTCTTGGTGGTTCAAGTCGTCAAGTCATGGTTCTATTGC
>CAZTDK010000844.1:0-3058 GCA_964611965.1 uncultured Binatia bacterium (SeqCode)
CCGCCCGGCGGCTGCGCTCGGCTTCGGCGAGCGCGTACTTCGAGATGTCGTAGCCGTGAAACACCGAGAGCGGAAATGCCTTGGCCATCTCGATCAAGGCAATGCCGGTGCCGCAGCCGATGTCCGCCACCGTGGCACCGGCCGCGAGGCGCTCGGTTACGCCGTCGAGACGCGGCAGCGCAAACGGCACCAGCATGGTGCGAAACCACGGACCGAGCATGCCTTCGACGCCGCGCGCGCCCTGCGGCCCGAAAGCATCGTAGGGGAGTCCGACGCCGGTCTTGAACGAATCCAAAAGCTGCTCCAGGACGCCGAGCTGCTGCGGCAGGGCGGCAAATGCGCCGGCGGCGAAGGCGGGGCTAGCGTCGTTGGCCAGCACTAACGCGGCGACCGGTCCGAGTCGAAAGCGCCCGTCGCCGTCGTAGTCGATCAACCGCGCCGCCGCTTGGCCCTGCAACCATTCGCGCACCCAGCGCTCGTGCAGCCCGGCCTTCTCCGCCAGCTGCTCGCTGGTAACCGGCCCTGCGTCTTGCAGCGCGCGATACAAGCCGAGGTGATGGCCGAGGTAAATCATCCCCGAGGTGACCAGGCCGCTGAGCTGGCCGAAGATGAGCTTGAGGAAATCGCGGATACTGCCTTGGAAGTCGGATGGTGTACTGCTCACGGGTGACTCCTCTTGTGTGGACGCGAGGCGAGCCTAACGCCGTCGCAGCGGTTCCTAGCGCCGCGTCGCCGCCGCCGGCGCCCGCGTCTCGAACCACCCGCGCGCCACGCCCACCAGGAACAGACCGACCAGTACCGATACCAGACCGCTCAACGTTCCTGGCCGCGTCGGCAGCTCGCTCAGCGGCAGGGCCATGGCGAGATGGCCGATGGTGGCGCCGATGATGAACAGGATGCCGATGACCAGCAAGCCGAGGCCGACCATCCTGCAGACCTGCCGGAGCCCGACGACTTCGCCGCGTAGCTGATCATGCAGCGCCGCCTTCTCGTAGGCGACGGCGATATCGTCGGCGAGCGCACCGAGAAATTCGAGATCCTCGGGCCCGAGCTCGCCGAGCGCCGGATTCACTACCTCAATGACGCCGATGTTTCCGGATTGGCTGTGCAGCGGCGCGCAGAGGAGCGACCGCGTGGTCATCTGCGTCTCCTGATCCACGCCTTGGAAAAAACGCTCATCCTTCGACACGTCGTCGATGCGCACCGCCTCGTCATGGCCGAGCACCCAGCCGGCGATGCCGCGATCGGCGGGGAAGCGGGTCTCGGCGAGACGTTGTTGCGATTGCGGGTGCGCGTCGCTCTGGCTGGCAACCGGAAAGTAGAATTCGTGGGTCTCGCGGTCGAGGAGCAACAGCGCGCAGCCTTCGGCGTTGAACAGCTCGCGCGTGCGTTCCGTGGCGAAGCGCACCAAGGCCTCGAGATCCGAGAGGGTGGTCAGCCGCCGGTTGATCTCGTAGAGCAGATGAAGCCGTTCACCCACCGCAGTCATACGCGCTTCGCCTTCATCTCGAGGCGCAGGCTAAGCGCTGCGCCGCGCCGAATCAAGCGCCGCGAGCGAGGCATGCTCCCCACAGGTGTGCCCATAATCGCGGGTCCACAAGCCCTTGCGCCCGCCGCTCCGTGATTGCTCAAAACGCGATCGACGGCAGATACGCGCCGCGCGGCTCGTTGTAGAGCCCGACGCTCATCAGCGTCATCTGCTGCACCAGGCGCAGCCCGTTTCCCAGACACCAGCGCATCAATTCACTGTTGCGTGTCGGCACGAGAAATCCGGGACCCAGGTATGCGGGCGCGGCCGCGATCAGTGCTTTGATGTCGTCATTGGTTTCGCCGACGGCATGCCCAAAGAACGCCAGCGCCGTCGCATAGCCGGTGAGCCGGCCGGCACGTTCGACCACCGTGGCGCTGCCTTGGGTGATCGCGTCGTCGAACTCGCCGCCGCGGTCGAAGCCGTGGACCCGGAAGCACAGGGCATTGCATGCGGCGCGGTCGGTGGCGCTGGCCGCGCGCACCACGCATCCCGTGATCTGCACCGGCGGCGGCGTTCCTTGCAAGGTCGAGAGCGGCTCCCGCGTCTCGAAGCCGAGCTTGGTGTACAGGCACATCGAGCGGTTGTGGTATGCCGCCTGCACCAGCCGTATACCGGGGAAACGCAAGTGTGCCGTGCGTTCGAGGATGTGCTCCATGAGACGGCGGCCGATGGTGGCGTTCTGCACCGTCGGGTCGACGGTGATCGGGCCGATGCCGGCAATCAGCGTCCGCTCGTCGACGAAGTTGCTGCCGACCACGTGCCCGTTGCGCTCGGCGACGACGGCGTAGATCTTGGGCGTCGCCAGCATCATCGTCAGGAAGCCGACGGCGATCTCCGGCGACGGGAAGTCCGGCGGGAAGTTGTGCTGCGTGGCGATCGTCTTGAATGCCTCGTAGCAAATCCGCCCACACGCCTCTGCGTCTTGCGGTTGCGCCGGCCGTAGGGTGATGCTCATCGTCGTGCCTCCTTCGTGGCTGTCGCATCTATGCTCGCCGGCACGAATGATCAAGAGATGTGGTGGAGTGTATGCGGCCGCAGCGGCTGCGACGGTGCCGGCGACTGCCTCGCGCCGCCTTGTTCGCTCACCGCCCCGTTTCACCTTCTCGCTGCACGCACTCGGGTGAATCGTTCTTCGGCGAATTGACCAGCGTCGAGACCGCGTACGCTTCCATCTCTGCTGACGGTAGCGGGGTGAGCAACGCGCGCAGCTCTCCGGCTGCGGCATGCGGATCCAGCCAGCGGTCACGCGCGCCCGCCGGAAGGATCACCGGCATGCGATTGTGAATCGGTGCCATGAGATCATTGGGCGGGCAGGTCACGATGGCGCAGGTTGCAATCCGCTGCTGCGCATCGGTGCGGTGCAGAGACCAGATGCCGGCGAAGCCGAAGGGTCTTCCGGAACGCAGGTGAATGAAGTACGGAACCTTCCGCGGCCCGTCCTTCCGCCACTCGTAAAAGCCATCGGCGACGACCAGGCAGCGGTGACGGTGAAACGCTTCACGGAACATGGGCGCCGTCGCAACCGTC
>CAZTDK010000845.1:0-3046 GCA_964611965.1 uncultured Binatia bacterium (SeqCode)
GGCCTCGACACCCGAGACCCAGTGATATTCCGGATGGCCGGGAGCCTTGCTCGCGAGTTGACGGAAGTGACGAATATCGTCGAGCGTCACCGAGGGTTGCCCCAGGCGCTCGTAGGCGGCATTGACCGCCTGGGTTTTTGTGAGATGGAGCACCGACCACAGCAGCATCGAGGCGTGGCCGTTCGAGAGCACGAAGCGATCGCGGTTCGGCCAGATCGGGTCTTGGGGATCGAAGCGCATGACCCGGTTCCAGATCGTGTACACCAGCGGCGCCAGGGCCATCGGCGTGCCGGGATGTCCGGACTTCGCCTGCTGCACCGCGTCGATCGAGAGAGTGCGGATCGTATTGATTGCTGTTTGGACGATCGGATCGTCTGCCATGGGTCTCTCCTTCCCGAGTGCAGCCAGTATAGTCCGTCACGTCAAAGATCGCCGCCTGAATCGACGACTGGCTCTCCGTTCACGACTCACTCCGCCCGCCTTATCAGCCTGATCGGACTTGGCAGCACCTAGCGATCAGCGGTCGCGGTCCATAGAAAATACGCCGGCCGCAGGCCCTAGCAGCCTGTCGGACTTGGCAGTGTCCAGCGACCAATCCTGTCCTGAGGCCTCCCGAAGGGGGGAGCGGTCCATAGAAAATACGCCGGCCGCAGGCCCTAGCGCAGCGCCACCAGGCCAACCAGCGCGCCCCCAAGCACCAGAAGAGCTGGATTGATCCGGCTGCGCAGCAGGATGGCGAACACAACCAACATGAGGGTGACCGTTACCACACCGGTCACCGCGCCTTTGGCGATCGTGAGACAGCCAGCGAGCAGCAAGCCGATGGAAACCGGAGCGAGGCCGCGCTGGATCGACGAGCGCCAGGGCCATTTCTCAAGCCTGATCCACAGGCGTCCGCTGGCAAAGGCGAGCAGCGCGGTGGGAAGAAAGAAGGCCAACAAGACCGCGATGGCCCCACCCAACCCGGCAGCCCATTGTCCGATCGACACGATCATCATCATGTTGGGACCGGGCGCCATCTGCCCGACGCTGTACAGGTGGATGAGCTGGTTGAAGGTGAGCCAGTGATGCACGTTGACGGTGAGCGTCTCGAGCTCCGGGAAAGCGGCCATCCCGCCACCGACCGTCAGCAGAGAGAGATAGGCGAACACCCGAATGAGCGCGGGAATTTGATTCATTGGCTGAGACCTTTCCCGTTACCGTCGTGGCGCGGCCGGTGCCACACGATCGCCAGCGCCCCAACGCCGAGCAGCACGAGGGGAACGGAGAGATGAAACTTGTCGACGCCGATGACCGCCAGTGCCACGAAGACCAGGTCAAAGAGGCCGTCCAGAGACTTACGGCCAAGCTGCACGGTAGTCGCCAGGATGAGGCCGACCGCCGCCGCCGCGACGCCATGCAGCATGGCGGTCACCAAGGGACGGTCGCCATGTTCGTGGTACAGCATGCCGACAACGTACATGAGCAGCGCACCCGGCAGACAAATGGCACATATGGCCGCAATGGCTCCGGGAGCGCCCCGCAAGCGGTCCCCCACGAGCACCGCCATGTTCGTCGCGTTCAAACCGGGAAGCGTCTGGCTGATGGACAGCAGCTCGACGAAGGTCTTGTCGTCCACCCAGCGGTGCTTACCGACGAGGCTGGCGCGCAGGTAGGCTACAACTCCACCACCAAAACTGGTCGCCCCGATCATCAGGAAGGCGCCAAAGATCTGGGCGATCGTGACGTCCTTCGGTGCGGTCCAGGGCTCGGTTACAACGGCGTCACTCATGGCTCTTTGGTGGGTTGCCTCTGAGGCGATACACGGCGCCGGTCTTGGTCGTGCCCAGGGATACCCAGTCACTGGCGATGTGCTGCAGCGAGCAGAAGAACTCCTCGCAGCGTTTCATGGCTTTGTCATGCAGGTCGTTACGGCGCTGAAATTTGCATTGGAAGGCAAACTCGCCGACGAGCTGCTTCTCATCGCCGCGGGTGCGCCACACGGAGGCGTTGGCCTTCGCCTCGACACCCTTGCCGAAGTCCAACGTCCCGAGATCCTGCAATACCTCTTCCACCGCGGTGTGATTCACCAGCCCGATCTGCTCGGTGGGTGAGGTCTTCAACGCGTGCAGTGCGGGAAAGACGTGCAAGACGGTACCCATCGACGTGCGATCCTTCTCGTGCACCGCGCTCAGGGGGAATTCCGCATTGTGGGAGAACAACAAGCGGACGCCGCCGATCTTGTCCTTCAGCGGCAGCGCCTCCGCCTTGAACTTGATCCGGAAGTCGCCGGCGATGTTCGGCCGCACGTCGCACTGCGCCGCCGTCTGTAGATCCGGGTGGCGAAACTTGAAGACGATCTCCGGATCACCGACGAGGAAGCCGTCTTCGTAGGTGATGCGCCGACGCAAGATGAACGCATTGTTGTAGAGGCGGAAGTCTGCCGTATCCAGAAAGAGCACCTCGCGGATTTGCGGCCGCAACCCCTCGACCTCCTGCGTGGAGAAGCCGACCTCGGTCTTATCCGCCGCGTGCCGCACGAGCTTGCCGAAATCACGAAAACTCTGCACCGACGTGAAGCGCTCGCCCTTGAGGATGATCTTCGACTCGAGGTAGTGGACCTCATCGAGCGGATGGCCGTCGCTGTATTTCCCCGGCTTGAGGTCGGCAACTCGTTTTTCCTCCAAATCGTCCATCGACAATTGTGTTCCTCCAGCACCCGTCCTTGCACGAACGCGTCACAGTAACAACCGGCTTCTCCGGCAATCCGCCGCTGGCGAGAGCTCAATACTCGCCTCGCGTCTCAAGACTTCTCGTCTCTCGCATCCCGTTGCACTTGGAAGTACGCAGCGACCAACGGGGAACGGGCCATAGAAAGGATACGGACCGCGGGTCTATTTTCGCAGCAAGCTCGCCGCGGCACGATCGGCCAGGACCAGGCATCGCGGTGCCGCGCGCAGCGCCAGTGCGGCGGGGATTTGAGAGCCCGGATCCTCGATGGTCTCACGAATGGCCGCCGCCTTCGACTCGCCAAAACCGGCAATACAGATCGTTCGCGCCAGCTCCA
>CAZTDK010000846.1:0-3042 GCA_964611965.1 uncultured Binatia bacterium (SeqCode)
GGCTGATGCCGCACCCTGGACGCTCGTCGGGTGGAACAACCTCGGCATGCATTGCATGGATGGTGACTACGCGGTCTTCTCTCTGTTGCCGCCGTACAACACGATCCAGGCGCAGCTCATCGATACGCAAGGGCGCCTGGTGCGTGACGCAACCGGCATCACCGTGACCTACGAAGCGGTGGCCGACCCGGATGGCTCGATCAATACGACGTCGGCGGGCAAGACCAACTTCTGGCAGCATGTGCTGGCGCTGTTCGGCGTGAACCTGCCGGTTGACGCGGGCCTGAAGGGGAAGAACATGCCCGGCACGTCGAACCAGCCGCAGCCGATGACTTTCGACAATACCGCGGCCTGGTTCGTGGCCGAGGGGATTCCGATCACGCCCTACGATGATGCGCATCACAAGAATTCCTATCCGCTGATGCGGCTCACGGCGCGCAACGCGGCGGGCAGCCTGTTGGCCACGACCGATATCGTCCTGCCGGTCTCCGACGAAATGAACTGTCAGGCCTGCCACACTTCGGGTGCGGATCCGGCCGCGCAGCCGATCGAGGGCTGGGTCAACGATCCCGACCCGCAGCGGGACATGCGCCTCAACATCCTCCGCATCCACGACGACCGGGAGCGTGCCAATGACGTATTCATCAGTGCGCTGGCAACGGTGGGTTACGATGCAGCCGGATTGTTCGCCACTGCAACCACTGACGCCACGCCGATTCTCTGCGCGCGCTGTCATCTGTCGGAAGCGCTGGCCGGCAGTGGGATCCAGGGCATCGAGCCGCTGACCCTCGCGGTGCATCAGCGTATGGCGTTCGTCATCGACCCGGCGACCGGCCTGTCGCTCTCGTCGACGGAGAATCGCGCCGCCTGCTACCGCTGTCATCCGGGTGCCGTGACGCGCTGTTTGCGCGGCGTAATGGGCGCGGCAGTGGCTGCCGACGGTACGCTGGCGATCCAATGCCAGAGCTGTCACGGGACGATGCTCGACGTCGCGGCGCCAACCCGAACCGGTTGGCTCGACGAGCCGGCGTGCCAGAGCTGCCACACGGGCACGGCGCTGAATAACAATGGGGCGCTCCGGTACACGTCGGCTTTCGAGACCCCCGGTACGCCGCGGGTTGCCGTCGATCAGACGTTCGCCACGAATGCCGACACGCCGGCGGCTGGACTGTCATTGTATCGTTTCTCCACCGGTCACGGGGGTCTCGCGTGCGAAGCCTGCCACGGCTCGACCCACGCGGAGTTCCCCAGCTTGGAGCGCAACGACAACATTCAAACCGTACAGCATCAGGGGCACGGCGGTATGCTGGTCGAGTGCAACAGCTGCCACGGCACGCAGCCGGTGACCCTCGATGGTGGACCGCACGGCATGCACCCGGTTGGGCAATCGTGGGTGAATCGCCACCCGAGTATCGGCGAAGGTGGGGGCGGCGCGCAACCGTGTCGAGCATGCCACGGCTCCGACTATCGCGGCACGGTGCTCTCCCGGGTGAAGGCCGATCGCACCCTCAACCTCGGTGAGCTCGGCGCGTCACGACAGTTCTGGCGCGGCTTCCAGGTGGGTTGCTTCACGTGTCACTCGGGACCGGACAACAGTGACTTCAATCCGAATCACGCCGCTGCTGTCAGCGACGCGGCGGCCACCACCGGGAAGGATACGCCGGTGACGATTCAGTTGAGCGCGCAGGATACGGAAGGCGATGCGCTCGAGCTGCGTGTCGTATCGCAACCGAGCCACGGCACGGCGGCGATCAGTGGCACGCAGGCCCAGTACTTTCCGGAGGCCGGCTTTAATGGGGGCGATAGCTTCACCTTCGCCGCGTGGGACGGATCGACCGACTCGAATCTGGGCACGGTCAACGTCTTGGTCGGCGCGGCGCTCACCCCGACGCCGACGGTAACGCCGAGCGTCTGTGCTGGCGACTGCGGCGGCGATGGGAGCGTCACCATCGACGAGCTGATCCGTGGCGTCAACATCGCGCTCGGTAGCACGCCGTTGAGCAATTGCCCGAGCTTCGATGCGAACGCCGATGGCGAGGTGACGATCGATGAGCTGATCCTGGCGGTGAACGCGGCGCTTGCCGGGTGCGCGGGAGGATGAGCGGCCGCGAGAACGGCTTCCGCTTCCCGCGCGTCAGCTGTTTGTCATTGCGAGTCGCGCCACGGCTTCGCGCCGCAAGGCCAACTTCTCAACCTTTCCCGAACCCGTGCGGGGGACCTCAGCGTCGGCGATGACGAAGACGTGCCGTGGCGCCTTGTAGCTTGCCAACGAATGTCGGCAGAAATCGCGCAGCTCGTCGGCACTGGCGAGCTCGCCGTTGTCGAGTACGACGAAGGCGGCGATGCTCTCGCCGCGCGCCGGATCGGCGACGCCGACGACGTAAGCGGACTTCACCGCCGGATGGCGCGCCAGCGCCTCCTCGACTTCGACGGCGGCGACGTTGACGCCCGCGGTCTTGATCACGTCTTTGAGACGGGTCGCGAAGTGCAGATAGCCGCTGGAGTCGAAGTAGCCCAGGTCGCCGGTCTTGAAGAAGCCCGCGGCATCGAAGGTGTCGGCGCGCGGCACCTTGTAGTAGCCGTCCATCACGGTTGGGCCCTTGACCAGGATCTCGCCGGTTGCGCCCGGCGCGAGCGCTTGGCCGGAGACGGGATCGACGATTGTGACCTCCATGCCGTCGAGCGGCCGGCCGAATGTGCCGGTGCGAATTTCCCGCGGATCATCCCAGCGCGCCGCGGTGACGCCGGTTGCCGTCTCCGACATGCCGTAGATACCGACAGCGACATGATCGGGTCCGAGGAGCCGGGTTGCCAGCGGGTGGTTGGTTCCCTTCTTCAGGCGCAACCGCTGCCCGGAGAAATCCGGATGTTCCAGCAGCGGCAGTGCCTGATGCCAGCCGGCCATGATCGTGCACCCTTCACGCTCGAGCAGCGTCAGCGCGCTCGCGGAGTCCACGACTTCCTGCAGGACGATGCGTGCGCCGCCTGCCAGGGTCGCCAGCGCCAGGATGAACCCGCCGCTCCAGAACAGTGCCATATGCC
>CAZTDK010000847.1:0-3038 GCA_964611965.1 uncultured Binatia bacterium (SeqCode)
CCTAACTCGAGCTCGGCAGCGCATAGCGACCCAACAGGGGAGCGGCCCATAGAAGAGACACCGGCCGCAGGCCCGACCCAATGGGGAGCGGGCCATAGAAAAGATGCTGGCCGCGGGCCCGCAAGCTGCGGAGGTTACCTTGCCCTGCTGCGTGAATTCTTGTACACGGTGTCGACGATTCGGACGACATTCGCATGATACTCGATTTTCTTCTCGGCATGTTCTCCAACGATCTGGCGATCGATCTGGGGACGGCAAATACGCTGATCTACGTCAAAGGCGAAGGCATCGTGTGCAACGAGCCATCGGTGGTGGCGGTGCAAAAGGACGCGCGCGGCGGCCGGCGGGTGCTGGCGGTCGGCGCGGAGGCCAAGAAGATGCTCGGCCGCACACCGGGCTCGATTGTGGCGATCCGTCCGTTGAAGGATGGCGTCATCGCCGACTTCGAAATTACCGAAGCCATGCTGCGGTACTTCATCCAAAAGATCCACAACCGCAAGGCGTTGGTCCGTCCGCGCATCATCATCGGCGTGCCGTTCGGGATCACCGAGGTGGAGAAGCGCGCGGTCACCGAGTCGGCACAATCCGCCGGTGCGCGTGAAGTCTACCTGGTGGAAGAGCCGATGGCCGCGGCGATCGGTGCCGGGCTGCCGATCACCGAACCGACCGGGAACATGATCGTCGACATCGGCGGTGGCACCACCGAGGTGGCCGTCATCTCCTTGAAGGGCGTGGTGTTTTCGAAGTCGGTGCGCGTCGGTGGCGACAAGATGGATGAAGCCATCGTGCAGTACATCAAGCGCAAGTACAATCTGCTGGTGGGCGAGCGCACCGCCGAGCTCATCAAGATCACCATCGGCTCGGCATATCCAGGCAACGAGATCCAAACCATGGAGATTAAGGGCCGCGATCTTGTGGCCGGCGTGCCGAAGACGGTCGAAGTCTCCGACGAAGAAATCCGCGATTCGCTGCTCGAGCCGATCAACCAGATCGTCGATGCCGTGCGGATCGCGCTGGAGCGCACGCCGCCCGAGTTGGCCTCCGACATCGTGGATAAAGGCATCGTGCTCGCCGGCGGCGGTGCCTTGTTGCGCAACCTTGACGTCCTGCTGCGTGAAGAGACCGGGCTGCCGATCATGCTGGCCGACGATCCGCTGACCGCCGTCGTGATGGGCGCGGGCAAAGTGCTCGATGAGCTGTCGCTGCTGAAGGACGTCACGATCCAATGAATGGTGAGCGGTGAATGCGGAATGGTGAATGGGGGCATCCGCATTCACCATTCCACATTCCGCATTCACCATTCTCATCGTTGGTAGCGCCATGTTGGAGTTCGTCCGGAGAAACCGCATCGTCTTCACCTCCGGATCGCTGTTGCTCATTTCCCTTTTGTCGTTGTCCGTCGGCGTTCGCACTCACCAACGCCTCGATCCAGTGACCGGACTGGTCCTCGAGGGCATGCGTCCATTGCAGTCCGTGGTGTCTGCCGGCGTCGATACCTTCGGTCACGTATGGCGGACCTACGTCATGTTGGTTGGGGTGAAGGAGGAGAACGAGGCGCTGCACCGGCGGGTGCTCCAACTGGAGCAGCAGGAGGTGCACATGGTCGAGGTTGAGCATACCGACCAGCGCCTCACCGAGTTGCTGAAATTTCGCGCCACGCTCGAGGGCGAGGTGCAGGCCGCACAGATTATCGGCCGCGACCCCTTGCCGTGGTTCGGCACGGTCATCATCAACAAGGGGGATGCCGACGGCGTCCACAAGAACATGGCGGTGCTGTCACCGTTCGGCGTCGTCGGCCAGACCATCGCGACCAGTGCGCACTCGGCGCGTGTGCTGCTGATTACCGACCACAACAGCGGTGTCGATGCGGTCGTGCAGCGCAGCCGCGCCCGCGGCATCGTCGAAGGCGCGCTCGATGGGCGCTGCGTGATGAAGTACCTCAAACGCGGGGAAGACGCCGAGGTGGACGATCGCGTCGTCACCTCCGGGCTCGATGGCATCTTTCCCAAGGGCATCATCGTCGGGACGATCACCCACGTCACCCGTGGCAACCGCGGCTTGCTGCAAGTTGCCGACCTCAAGGCCAGCGCGCCGCTGGAGCAGATCGAGGAGGTTCTGGTGGTGCCGTCCGATACGCGGCTGAAGGACGTGCGGTCGTGAGTGGTCACGCTGCGAGCTCCACCAGGCTGTTGAACGAGGAGAGAGCACCCTTCGAGGGCCTCAGGGTGAGCGGAAGGAATTCAATCGATATGGGGAGGGAATCCGCTCATGCTGAGGCTCTCGAAGCATGGGGTGGGGATTTTCAGCGGCCCGCCATTGGCCGAGCGAGCACCTGACATGCGCGCCGGCATCCTCTTCGGACTGTTTGCGGTCACCGCGCTCCTGCTGCAGACGACCGTCTTGCCACGGGCGGCAATCGGACGCGGAACCCCGGACCTGCTGCTGATCTTGTGCGTCTACCTCGGCCTGCACCAGCACACGGTCGGCGGTGCGGTCGGCGCGTTCTTCCTGGGCTATTTGCAGGACGTGTTTTCGGGCCCCGTCGTCGGGCTCAACGCCTTCGGGATGTGCCTGGTTTTCACGACCGTCTATCTCACCTCAAGGCGCCTGTGGGTCGACAATGCCATCTCGAAGGTGGTGGTGGTCTTTCTCGCATCGGTACTGAAGACCCTGGCCATCGTGGTACTCCTGGCCTTGTTCATGTCGGTGGAGGGGTTGTCGAACAGCGTCCTGCGCTATCTGCTCGTGGAGGCGGTGCTGGCCGCCCTGCTGAGCCCGGCGGTGTTCGCCATCTTGGCACGTACCGAAGCCTTGTCGACGGAGGAGGAAGAGTAACGTGGTGCCGCTGACGCAGCGGGAAGTCCCGCTCAAGTTGCGGCGCCGTCTCGGTATTGCCGTCGGGCTGGCGTTGCTCTGCCTGCTGCTGCTGCTGGCACGGCTGTGGAACCTGCAAATTCTGCACGGCGACGACATGCGCACCCTGTCGGAGAACAACCGCATCCGGTTGCACCGCGTGCAAGCCACGCGGGGCACGGTCG
>CAZTDK010000848.1:0-3025 GCA_964611965.1 uncultured Binatia bacterium (SeqCode)
CCCGGGATGCTATGCCAGCGCATTCATTCTCCTTATCAACCCCCTGATTGATCGCGGGCTCTTGTCGCCGGATGTCGCGCCGTCAGTGCACGCACTTTCCGGCTACAGCGGTGGCGGGCGTGCGTTGATCCAGCGCTGGGAAGATCCAGAGCTCGGTCTCGGGACATTGCCCTACGAAGCTCCGTACGCCTACACGCGCGTCCACAAGCACATCCCCGAGATGATGCGGTTTGGCGGCCTGCGCGTCGAGCCGCAGTTCCTGCCGGCCGTGGGCCCGTTTGCCTGCGGCATGCGCGTCCAGGTCGCCCTGCCGGCAACAAGCCTGCCAGCGGGAGCGAACGCGGACGCGATCTGGCACGCGCTGCACGAACGCTACGCGAGCGAACCGTTCGTCCGCGTCCTGCCGCTCAGCGCGCCGCCGGAACCTGACGAGCGCGTGCTCGATCCACGGAAGTGCAACGACACCAACCGCGGCGAGTTGCACGTCATCGCCCACCCTTCGGGGCATGTCGTCCTGATCTGCATTTTCGACAACCTCGGCAAAGGCGCCGCCGGGGCCGCCATCCAGTCGCTTAATCTTATGTTGGACCTGCCAGAGAGTACTGGACTGCTGGAATAGACAACAGACTACAGACGACGGACACAAATTTCGACAAATAGTCCGCCGCCTGTTATCTACTGTCTTGTTGTCTACATATCGCGGCGGCCTTCGAGGGCTTTGCCCAGGGTCATGCTGTCGGCGTATTCGACATCGGCGCCCATCGGCAAGCCATGGGCAATGCGCGTCACCCGAAGGCCGAGCGGCTTGATGAGACGCGAAAGGTAGAGGGCGGTCGCCTCACCTTCGACGGTCGGATTCGTCGCAATCACCACCTCGCGCACGTGGCCATCTTCCAGGCGCCGCAGCAGCTCGGTGATCCGCAATTGTTCCGGGCCAACGCCGTCCAGCGGGGCCAGGCAGCCGTGCAACACGTGGTAGCGGCCCTTGAACTGCCCCGAGCGTTCAAGCGCGATCAGATCGGCGGGCCGCTCCACCACGCAGATCGCGTCGGTTTCGCGCTGCGGGTCCTGGCACAGCGCGCACGGATTGTCGGCGGTCAGTCCCAGGCAGACCGAGCACAGCTTGACCTCATCGCGCATCTTCACCAGCGCGTCAGCCAGCAACTCGACATCGTGGCGGTCGGCGCGCAGCAAATGGAAGGCAAGCCGGGTGGCGGTTTTCTCGCCAACGCTCGGCAGCTTGACCAGCTCGTGAATCAGCCGTGCTAGCGGCGGAGGAAGGGCGGACATGGCGGAAAGTGACGAGTGATCAGTGACGAGTGATGAGTGGGGACAGAGAATTGTGAGCGGGCATGGCGAGTATCGAGACCATCTTCAGAACTCGCCACTCGTCACTTGTCACTCATCACTTTCCTAGAAACTGAGCCCGGGGATCTTCAGGCCTCCGGTCACTTTCTTCATTTCCTCGGCCATCATTGCCTGGGCATTGCGAATGCCCTGATTGATAGCCGCCATCACCAGGTCCTGGAGCATTTCGACGTCGCTGCTCTTCAGCACTTCGGGATCGATCCGCAGGGAGACGATCTCGAGCCGGCCGCTGACCACGGCGGTCACCATGCCGCCGCCGGCGCTGGCTTCGACGGTCTGCGCAGCCGCCTGCTCCTGAACCTGACCGAGGCGCTCCTGCAGCTCTTGCGCCTGTTTCATGATGTTCCCGAGTGGGTTGGGTCCTTTGCTCATTCTGTTCCTCGTGGGCGCCGGGCGCGCGATTTCACTTCTTGCACCTCGCCGCCGAAAATCTCAACCGCGGCGCGGACGACCGGGTCGCCGAGCGCCACACTGTGTAGGTCCGCCGCGTCTTCCGCCGGCTCGGCGGTGGACTCCGCCGCAGGGCTGGCCACCTGCACCGTGACGCGCAGCGGGCGGCCGAAGAACTGCTGCGCCAGGTCTTCGACCAGCTGCGTGTGATTCCGCTGCGCGAGATAATCGTGGTAGTGCCCTGCCGGCACGCGCAGCGCCAGTGTCGGCCCGTCGACCGCCGACGGCTCGCTGGCGCGCAGATACGTCGCCAGCGACACCTTCTGCTTTCCGACGAAGGCAAGAAAGCCGTCCCAGCTCTGGTCGCCACCGCCGACAGCGGTGGGCTCGGCGGCGGGCTGACGCACCTCCGCTCCGCGTCGCGACCCGCTCGGCGGTGGCGGCGCCGCGGCGGGCGCCGCCACCCGCGTCGTGCGGACGCTCGGCTCGCCTCCGCTGACCGGGCTGGCGGCCGCGGCTCCGCCCAGTTGGCGCTGCAGCTCATCGAGGCGTTCGAGGACCTCTTCGACCGCCACCACCGGCGTCAGGGTGGCAAGCTTGATCAATGCCATCTCCATCACCAGCTTTGGAAACGGCGCGCGCGCAACTTCGACTTCGGTTGCCAGCAACAAGCGGAAGCAACGGTCAAGGTCTTCCGTGCCCATCTGTTCCGCCTGCCTGCCGATCTCCGAGCGCTCCTCGTCGGGGATGTCGGGAAGCAAATCACCCGTCGGCACCAGGCGCACCACCGACAGGTTACGGAAGTGTTCGAGCAGCTCGCGTGCGAAGCGGCGCATGTCATAGCCGTACAAGTGCAGGTCGTTGAGCAGGGACAATGCGCGCGGCGCGTCGCGGCTGACGATCGCCTCTCCCACCGCGTAGAGCACTTTTCGGTCGGCGAGACCCAGGGCGGTCGCGACGTCTGCATCGCGGACCGTTTTGCCGGCGAAGGCAATCACCTGATCGAACAGCGACTGCGCGTCACGCATGCTGCCCTCGCCTTCCCGAGCGATGAGAAACAGGGCGCGATCGCTGACCTCGATCGCCTCGCTGCGCGCGATGTGCGCCAGGCGGTCGGCGATCAGGCGGAATGAGATGCGTCTGAAGTCATAGCGCTGGCAGCGCGAGTGGATGGTGTGCGGCACCTTGTGCGGATCGGTCGTGGCGAAGATGAATTTCACATGCGCCGGCGGTTCCTCCAAGGTCTTGAGCAACGCGTTGAAGGCGC
>CAZTDK010000849.1:0-3007 GCA_964611965.1 uncultured Binatia bacterium (SeqCode)
GGCCTGGGCCGACGCTGCGTCCACACGTGAAGGCGCACAAGTGCACGGCGCTGGCGCGCCGGCAAGCGGCCCACGGGCATCAGACGTTCACGTGCGCCACCATGCGCGAGGTTGAAGGTCTGGTCGCCGCCGGCTTGGGCGACGACGTCCTGCTCGCCAACGAAGTCGTCGACGCCCGGCGTCTCGGCGCGTTGGACGCGCGCGTCACCGTAGCGGTTGATTCCGCCGCCACCATCGCCGCGGCGGCGGTAGGCGGTGTGCATGAGGTGGTCCTCGATGTCAACGTTGGACTGCCGCGCTGCGGCTGTGCACCCGACGACGCCGGCCCGCTGGCTGATCTGGCGCGGTCGCGGGGACTGCGCGTTCGCGGCGTCATGGGATACGAGGGCCACGCCGTGGGTCTCGACGACCGGGCACTGCGCGAGCGCCTCTGCGAGGAGAGCATGCAACGCTTGCTCGCGGCCCATACCCAAGTCGGTGGCGAGCTCATCTCCGCCGGTGGGACGGGCACCTACGACTGCAACCGCTGGGCAACGGAGATTCAGGCGGGTTCCTATGCGCTGATGGATACGGCCTATGCGAAGCTCGCCCTGCCCTTTCGCCAAGCGCTCAGCGTGCTGGCGACGGTGATCGCAGTCTCGGGCGGCTATGCCGTTGCCGACTGCGGCTTGAAAGCGCTGGGGATGGATCACGGCAATCCGTCGATCGATGATGCGCACGTGCTGTTCTGCTCCGACGAGCACATCACGTTCGTGCCCGCCGCGCCCGTTCAGGTGGGCGACCGGATCCGCGTCTGGCCGGCCCACGTCGATCCGACGATCGCGTACCACGAGCAGATGCACGTCGTCACTGATGAGCGCGTGGTCGACGTGTGGGCGGTGGATCTGCGCGGCTGGTGAGGAGAGCTTTTCTCAACGCCTGGGACAACAGACGACAGACAACAGACCAAGAGCTCAGCGGCGGGCAGGCTTCCTTGAACCGGCCGGAGTCTTTCCCTGCCTGCAAGTCGGGCGTTTTCACAGCCTGTCAGGAGCGATCGCCGGAGCTGACAAACCGATACACCCGAAAGCTCGTACGGCGCGGCGACTGCCACGTGAACACCTCGCACCCTACCTTCGCGAACGCTGCAACGACGCGTTCCCAGAACACTAGCGCACCGGTGTTCCGCTCCATGACGCGCACCTCCCAAGTTCCCGCGAACGAAGCGAAGACACGGTGCGCAGCCGCCATGCCGACGCCGTGCCGCCGGAGTCCGCGGACGACGAAGAACTCGGTGACGTCGTAGACGCTCGGATCGCCGGAGACTTGCGAACCCAGCGAGAGAAGCGCGAAGCCGGCAAGCTGGTTGTCCGCGCGGATCAGGAACGGGAAACGTCCCGGCTCAGTGAAAAATGGATTCGCCGCGTAACCGAAGCGTCCGTCTTCACCGGGCGTGAAGCCGACGATCTCGCTGAAGTCATGGAGGTAGAGCTCGAGGAGATTCTCGAGACGTGACTGATCGGCGGGAGTGGCTGGAATGAGGACGATTTCAGACATGGAGGTCACTGGGGAAGGAGATAATGTTCAAGATACAAGATACCGACAGGGTGAGCTTGGCCGCCGCTCCGAGGTCCTTGCTCACAGCGGCGATTACGGACCGGGCGATCGCGCGCTCCTGCGCCAGATCGGAAGGGGAAGCGACGAAGATGCGATAGAGTTTGCGCGGTTCGGCCATGTTGGGTTCTCTGGCTACTACATGATGCCGCCGTGGATTTGTCTTGCTGCGCCGGGCCGCGGTTGGCTGTGGGCGTCAATGCTCATCGCGAGTTCTTCCATACCTGCTGACGCGCAGGCACGGAAGCCTGCGCCACTTTCTCGGTTGTTCTGCTGGGTAGCAAGCCCGGTGACGCAGGCGTCCCTGCCTGCGCGTCCTGCCGGTGTAGAGACCAGGCCAGGAGAATGATCGCACCATGCGAGGGCTGCGCATTCTATGTCGCCGGCACCGTGGCGCTCCCCAGAGTCTCCCGCACAACCCAAACAATTGAGAGGAACCGTCTATACGGCGCCAACAGGTCGCCTGTGAAGATCGCTGGCCCAGACAAACAATTTTGACAGAGCATTGTACAGAACGCATCTTTCGGTGCTTGCGCGCGCGATCACAATGATGAATATCGCTCTCTGGCAGCTTGCCGGGATTGGACGCTTGCGGCAGCGGCCATGGCGTCGGACGTAGGCCCGAAAATGAATTTCCACAAAGAGGACACCATTGCTCATCCGGCGGAGGTCGTGCTCGACATCATGATCGAGCACCTGGAAGCAATCGTGCCCTACCTGCCGAACATCGAGCGCATCGAGACCCTGGAGAAGAAAGCATCGCGCCATGGACGCCAGCACATCATCCGCCGCTGGGAAGCCAGCGCCGACCGGCTTCCCAACGCCTTGCGGCCCTTCATCTCGACCGAGTGGCTGGCCTGGATCGACGACGCGCTGTGGACGCCAGCCGCGTACAAGGTCGACTGGTCGATCTCTACAAAGCTCGGCCGCCTCTACGATTGCTCCGGCACCAACTACATCGAACCCGATCCGAAGGCGCCCGACAAGCGCACCCGCATTCGTATCACGGGCAACCTCACCGTCTATCCCGATCGTGTCCCCGGCATACCGGCGCTCCTCAGCAAACGTCTCGCCCCGATCGTGGAACGCTTCGTCGTCGGCCTCATCACGCCGAATTTGACCTCGGTGGCGCAAGGGTTGGATCGGTATCTCCGGGGCGAAAGCCGGACGTGAGACCTCCGCGGGCTTTGCTGGGACAGCCCATGGAAACATGCGCGCAGGCAGGGACGCCCGCGCCACTGCCGTTGGCAGCGGCCGGGAATCCGGTGGCGCAGGCGTCCCTGCCTGCGCCTCAACCCCTTCTTCAGCGGGCAGTCAACCCTGATAGCGGCAGGTCTCGGCCATTTTCAGAAACTTCTCGGGGTCGACCGGCTTCTGAAAATAGGCGGATACGCCGAGCTCCAGCGCGGCGTAG
>CAZTDK010000850.1:0-2999 GCA_964611965.1 uncultured Binatia bacterium (SeqCode)
CCTCGACGCGCAGCTGGGCTTCCGACTCTTTGATCTGCTGGTACAGTCGGGCATTCTCGATGGCGACGGCAACGACGCCGGCCAACGCATCGAGCAAATGCAGATCGCCGGCGCTGAAATCGCCGGTAACCTTGTTGCGCAGCTCGATGACGCCGATAGTCCCGCGGCTGGTGCGTAGCGGCGCGCACAGAATGGAGGTGGTGACCATCCCGGACTCGCAGTCGACTTGCGCGTACCAGCGCTTATCTTGCGAGACGTCCGTGACGAGTTGCGCGCGGTTGTTCTGTACGACCCACCCGGCAATTCCACGGTCCGCCGGAAAGCGAACGCTGGACAAACGGCGCTCGACGTCCGGCGTCACGTCGGCCACGTAGGGGAAATACAATTCGTTGGAGGCCTCGTCGAGCAAGAGGATCGCCGTGCTTTCCGCCTCAAGGAGATCGTTGGTCTTCGCGATGACCGCTGGAATTAACAGGTCCAGGGTGACGAGCTCGCTGAAGAGTCGGCTCACCTCGTACAGAAGCGACAGGCGGGTGAGCTCATCGCTCACGGCTGGCTTGTGCACCGTTCGCAGCGTGGTCATCGGCTCACCGTCTCCCCGACCTCTTTTAGAACCTCTTGCGTAGAAGAAGCAACGTCTGATTCATGCGCCACGATCTTTTCCGTTTTCCCACGACCTCGATCGGCGGGTGCGGCATCTTGGCATTGCACGAGCTTTCCGCGATAGTCGACGCCGTGTCCTGGCGACGCTGATGCCCGCCTCTATCCAAAGTAGCCTCGCGAGTTACGTGCCCGCGTTCCTCCTGACCCAACTGGGACGCGAGGCGCCGCCGCGCCGCGGTGTTGAACACCGTCACGCGGCTGTCCTCATGGCAGATATCTCGGGGTCGACGGCATTGGCGGAACGGCTCGCCGAACGTGGGCCGACCGGCGTGGAAACACTGAGCCGGTTGCTCAATGCCTACTTCGGGAAGCTCATCGAGATTACTGCCGCCCACGGCGGTGATGTGGTCAAGTTTGCCGGAGATGGTTTGCTGGCCATGTGGACGGTCAGCGCCGCCGAGGCTGTGGCCAGCGCCACGGTGCAAGCGGCGCGGTGCGCCCTTAGCGTGCAACAGCTGTTGCACAACTATGCCGCGAGCGAAGAACCGATTCTGCTTTCCTGCCGCATCGGTATCGCCGCCGGCACGGTATGCACGGCGGAGGTTGGCGGCGTCGGGAACCGCTGGGAGCTGCTGGTCGGCGGGGAACCGGTTGCGCAAGCGGCTGCGGCACAGAAGCAAGGCGAGCCTGGCCAGGTGGTCGTCTCCGCCGCCGCCTGGTCATTGATCAGTCACTGTACGCAGGGCGAGGCCCTTGGCGCCGGCAGCTGGCGCCTGAGTAACGTGGCCGCGATGTCGCCGCCGTGCCCGCTGGTGCGCCCGCCGGTGACCGCTGCAATGGAGGCGTCGCTGCGCGGCTTCGTTCCGGCCGCGGTGCTGCCGCGCATCATCGCGGGCCAGACCGAATGGTTGTCGGAGCTGCGGCGGGTCACCGTCATGTTCGTCAAACTACCGGATATCGACGTGATGGATAGCGCCTTGCTCGAGCAGTTGGACACCGCGTTTCGTCAGCTGCAAGCGAGCTTCGACCGCCACGGCGGCAGCATCGGCAGGCTCCATGTCGACGACAAGGGACCGGTGGCGCTCGCGGTCTTTGGCCTGGCGCCGTTGGCCCATGAAGACGACCCCGCGCGCGCGGTGGCGGCGGCCTTCGCCATCCAGCGTGGGCTGGCTCGACTGGGGTTGCCCGGCAGCATCGGGATAGCCACAGGTCGTGCCTTCTGTGGCTCCGTGGGAAACGCCGAGCGGCACGAATACACGGTCATTGGTGACGTCGCCAACCTGGCGGCGCGTCTCATGCAAACCCGCAACCTGGCGATCCTGTGCGACGAGGCCACCTATCGTGCCGCCGGTGACGCCGTGCATTTCGACGCGCTGCCGCCGCTGACCTTGCGCGGCAAGGCCGGACCGGTCGCCGTGTATCGGCCAACACACGAGACCAAGGGCTCGACCGTGCCCCAGGTGCGACTGATCGGTCGCACCGTCGAACGGCAGGTGCTGATCGATCAGCTGCGCGCGTTGCGGCACGGCGGCAGCGGCGGCGGGGTCATCGAGGGAGAAGCCGGCATCGGCAAGTCGTGTATCGTGGCTGAACTCTGCGCCCAGGCGGCCGCCTGGGGCATCCCTCAATTGGTCGGTGCAGGCGACGCGATCGAAGTCGCGACGCCGTATCACGCCTGGTCAGCGGTTGTCCGGCAGCTGTTCACGCTCGACGAGATGCCGGATGAGCCGGCGCTGCGCCTGACCTACGTGCAGGCAAGACTCGAGCAAAGCCTGGCGCAGCCAGGTGAGACCGGCGCGGTCAAACGACTGTTGCCGTTGCTGAGCGCGGTGCTGCCGGTGGAGTTTCCGGAAAATGATCTGACGGCGGCGTTGACTGGGCAGGCACGGGCGGACAACACGAATCAGCTCCTGGTGCATATCCTCAATGCTGCCGCACGCGCGACGCCGCGGCTTCTCATCCTGGATGATGCGCACTGGCTCGACTCCTCGTCCTGGACCCTGGCCCGGCTCGTCGGGCAGCGTGTACAACCCGCGCTCCTGGTGCTGGTCACACGGCCGCTGCATGCGCCGCTGCCCCCTGAGCAACGCGAGCTGTTGGAAAGTCCGACCACCCGGCGCTTGCGACTCGACAGCTTGTCCGCCGATGACGCGCTCGTACTGGCGTGCGAACGGCTGGAGGTGCCGCGGTTGCCGGAGCCGGTGGCGGCGCTGCTCTGGGAGAAGGCGGGCGGCCACCCGTTCTTTACCGAGCAGCTGGCCTACGCCTTACGTGACGCTGGGGTGATCGTCATTGCGGAACACGAATGCCAACTTGCACCGCACGCACCGGATTTGAGTCAGCTGACATTTCTCGAAAGCGTCGAAGGTGTCGTCACCAGTCGTATCGATCGCCTG
>CAZTDK010000851.1:0-2995 GCA_964611965.1 uncultured Binatia bacterium (SeqCode)
CCACCTCGACCAAGCCAATTCGGCGCAGCTGCGTGAGCTCGTCCGCTTTTGTTGCTCCGAACGCGGGTGATTCCCCATCGCCCATCTCCCTCTTCCGCATCTCTGACTGGGAGCAGATTCCCGGTCTGGTGGCGGGCTTCTGCGGGCGGCGGGGTGGCGTGAGTCGGGAGCCCTTCGCGGACTTGAATCTCTCCGCACGCGTCGGCGACGACGCCGCGGCGGTGCGGCAGAACTGGCAACGTGTCGGCGCCGCGGTCGGCGGTGCCATGCGCTTCGTGACGATGCGCCAGGTGCACGGCGTCGAGGTTGCCGCCGTGGATAGTACAGCAGCCGAGGTGGGTGAGGCCGACGCGATGGTGAGTGGTGAAACGGCGGTCGCTCTCTGCGTGTTGACGGCGGATTGCGTACCGTTGTTGATGGTTGCGCCGCGCCATCGGGTGGTGGCGGCCGCACACGCCGGCTGGCGCGGGACGCTCGCCGGAATCGCGGCGCGCACGCTGCGACACTTGCAGCAGGCCTTTGCCATCGAAGCGTCGGCCGTTCAGGTCGCTTTGGGTCCGGCGATAGGCGGATGCTGCTACGAGGTTGAAATCGGCGTCGCCGATGCGCTGGAACGGCAGTGGGGGATGATGCCGACCGCGATTCGTCGCGGCTCCGGAATAGGCATGCGGCTCGAGAAGGCGACGGTGGACCTACGACAGGTCAACCGTGCACAGTTGCTGGCGGTCGGGGTTGGCGCGGCTGCCATCACCGACGTTGGGCCCTGCACGCGGTGCGCAGTGACCGAGTACTTCTCGCACCGCGCCGCGACTCAAGCGGGGACGACGACGGGTCGCCAGCTGAGCTTCATCGGCTGGCGCGAATGAAGTCCCTTCGCGGCCGCTGAACCCACCGACGCCCGCGACTGGATGCGCCGGGGCGCTTTGGGGAGACTCTCTAGCGACCGTCGGAGGCCTCTCCGGGTTGCAATCGGAAGCGCCGCTCACGGCGATTGCCCTCCCTTTCGCGTCCGATGCGGCGAAATCGCTTGGATGGAGAATAGGGGCTTGCTACAGTGTAACCAGGAGGCTCGAACATGAAACGACTCATCGCTGGTGCGGCACTTACGCTGGTCTTGTCGTTCTCCGCGGGTCCTGCAGCGGCAGTTCCTGACGACTACGATGACACCCAGTCATATCCGCTACGGATCGCAGCCTATCTCGTCTACCCGGTGGGCTACGCGCTCGAGTGGGCGATCTTCCGACCGTTCCATTATCTCGTTAGTCGTCCGGCCCTCGAGCCCGTATTCGGGCACAAGGAGCATGGCGAGTACAAAGCGTACTAGCGGTCTGCCAGACTTGGTAACCCCTAGCAACCAACGGGAGCGGTCCATAGAAGAGACGCCGGCCGCCGGCCCTTGGTCCTCGAAACCGAAACGATCGCGAGGCCTGAGGGCTCGGTCCTGAGAGTTGAACCCCGGGGTCCTGAGCCCCTGCGTCTGGCCAGTTGCTCGGCACTCGGCATTCAGGACTCACGACGTGTATCAGAGAAAAGACGCGTACTACGCGCGCGCCAAGGCGGTTGGATACCGATCGCGCGCGGCGTTCAAGATTGAGCAACTGGCGCAGCGCGCGCGGCTGTTTCGTCGCGGCGATCGAGTGATCGACCTCGGCGCCTGGCCCGGAGGATGGCTGCAAGTGGCGGCGCGGCACGTCGGCCCCACGGGAAAGGTCGTCGGCATCGACCTCCAACGCATTGAGCCCCTACCGGATCGCAACGTTGTCACCGTTTGCGGCGACGTGACCAGCCCCGATGTGCAAGAGCAGGTTCAAATTCTGTGCGGGGGCAAGGTCGACGTCGTCCTGTCCGACCTCGCGCCCAAGCTCAGCGGCGTCAAGGCCTCCGATGAGGCGCGGGAACAGGCGCTGGCGGATTGCGTGCTGCGCTTCGCCGCGCAGCTGTTGAAGCCCGACGGAACGCTGGTCGTCAAGCTCTTCATGCGTGCCGATCTGCACGTCTACGTTTCACAATTACGTAAGCATTTTCGCGAAGTTAAGACCACCCGTCCGGATGCGACCCGCAAGGGTTCTGCAGAAATCTACGCCATTGCCAGCGGCTTTGGCCGCGGCACCGACGCGGCGTAAGCGGCGCCGCTGCGCCCCGACGAAGCGCACGCGTCGGAAATCGGTCGACGGCACAAGTTTGTCACCAGCAGCCGGGATCGCTCCAACAAAGAGTACCGGCATAGCGTACAGCTCTCTCTGGCCTGGAATTCGCTCATCCCTGCGTTAGTGCTGGCGAGATGCAGGAGCAGGGAGCATAGCATGCGGGTGGGTGGAGCGATTGCTGGACCCCCGGGTCGCGGGCTGCCGAGAGGACCGTGCTTTCGCCGCAATACACAGCAAAATTGCAAGCAAAGCCGTGGTGTGACGGCGTTCGGAGGGTGAGACTGTGCAACTAGAGACGTTGAAGTCCAGTGGAACGGATTGGGCCAGGCGTGTCGGGCGTCTCTTCAACGCGTCGCTGTCGGATCTCAATCCGTTGCGACGCGATGAACCGTACCTCAGCGTCGATATCGGGTCCCACAGCATCAAGATCATCGAGGTTCGGGGACAGGCCGGGGATCTGCGGCTGATGAACGCGGTGAGCATCCCGACACCGGCCTCGGCCATCCAGAACAACATGGTCTTTGAAGCGGCGGCGGTGGCGGAGGCGACGCGCGCCTTGATCGAGAGTCACGGCATCCGGACCCGCAAGGTGATCACCGCGGTCCCGGGGCCGGCCGTGATCATCAAGCGCGTGACCTTGCCGGCGCAGAGCGCGCGCGAACTCGAGAACACGATTGTCTTCGAGGCTGGAAATTTCATTCCCGAAGATCTCGAGAACGTCAATCTTGACTATCAGGTCACGGACTACCTCGACGACGGAAAGCGTGTCGAGGTATTACTGGTGGCGGCCAAGAAGGACATCGTTGGGAGCTACAGCGAGAGCATGCGCGCTGCCGGCCTGCAGCCCG
>CAZTDK010000852.1:0-2990 GCA_964611965.1 uncultured Binatia bacterium (SeqCode)
AAGCGCGCGGGTGGGGCGTCTCGGCGGCGCGCCCCGAAGCCCCGCGTCAGGCGACACCTGCCGCGTTGTGAGCCAGTTGTATCCCTGCATCAAACGCGGCACCATCGCGGCATGGGCGAGCGGGAGAGGTTGAGCGCGCTGCCGTCCGTCGACCGCGTGCTCAACACCGCGGCCGGCGCGTCGGCGTTGGCGCGGTTTCAGCGCACCTACGTGACCGAGTCGATCCGTGCCATCCTCGAAGAAATCCGACAACAATTGATGGCCGATACCACCGCCACGCCCCCGGCAGCCGACGCGGTCATGGCATTAGCGACGGCGCGCATGACCGCGGCCGAGCGGCTGCCGCTGCAGCCGCTGATCAATGCCACCGGCGTCGTCCTGCACACCAACCTTGGACGTGCACTGCTCGCGCCGCCAGCCGTCGCGGCCATGGCGCAGGTGGCAGCCCAGGCAACCAATCTGGAATTCGACCTCGACGGCGGTGACCGCGGTGACCGCGACGCGCTGGTCAGCGCCGATCTGTGTGCGCTGACCGGCGCGGAGGCGGCCACGGTGGTCAACAACAACGCTGCCGCCGTCCTGCTTGCGCTCAACAGCCTGGGTGAGGGACGCGAGGTGATCGTGTCGCGCGGCGAGCTGATCGAGATCGGCGGTTCGTTCCGCATCCCGGAGGTGATGGCCAAGAGCGGCGCCGTGCTGCGTGAGGTCGGCACGACCAATCGGACACACGCCACGGATTATGCCGCCGCCATCAACGAACGGACGGCGCTGCTGCTCAAAGTACACACGTCGAACTACCGCATTGTCGGCTTCACCAGCGACGTCCGACTGGACGCGCTCGTGGCCATCGGCCGCGCGCGCGGCGTCGCGGTGATGGAAGATCTCGGCAGCGGTGCGCTCGTGGACCTGTCGGCATACGGTTTGCCGAAAGAGCCGGTGGTTGCCGAGCGCATCGCGGACGGTGCCGACCTGGTCACCTTCAGCGGCGACAAGTTGCTGGGCGGCCCACAGGCAGGTCTCATTGTCGGACGGCGTGCGCTGATCGAACAGATGAATCGCAACCCGCTGAAGCGCGCCCTCCGCTGCGGCAAGCTGACGATTGCCGCGCTGGCGGCGACACTGCGGCTGTACCGCACCGCACCCGATCTACCCGGGGCGCTGCCCACGCTCCGCTGGCTGACGCGCCCGCTCGCCGAAATGGAAGCCATCGGCGCCGCCGCACTGGCGCAGCTGCGTTCCACCTTGGGCCCGCAGTACACCGTCGAGCTGCTCGATTCGACCACGGAGATCGGCAGCGGCGCACTCCCGGTGGAGACCCTCCCCAGCAAGGCCATCAGCGTTACACATCCGCACCACGGGGCCGATGCCATCGCCCGCCGATTTCGGCGCGCCGATCCGCCGATCATCGGCCGCATTCACGCCGGCCGCTTCCTGCTCGACCTGCGCGGCATTTTCGCCCCGGAGGAGCTGATACCTTCAGGAAGTCCTGAGTGCTGAGTGACACAGCTGGACCGCAGGCAGCACCGACCCCTCCGTTGTCCAACCCTCTGTTGTCTTGCCGTCTGTTGTCTGTAGTCTTCTTCCATGCCCCACGTCATCGGCACTGCCGGCCACATTGATCACGGCAAGACCGCGCTGATCCGCGCCTTGACCGGTCAAGACACCGACCGGCTCAAGGAGGAGAAGCAGCGCGGCATCTCCATCGATCTCGGCTTCGCATATATGGACCTGTCCAGCGGCGAGCGCGTTGGCATCGTCGATGTCCCGGGACACGAGCGCTTCATCCGCAACATGCTCGCCGGCGCCCACGGCATCGATCTGGTGCTGCTGGTCGTCGCCGCCGACGACGGGGTCATGCCGCAGACCGAGGAGCACCTCGACATCCTGCATCTACTCGGCGCGACACATGCGGTCATCGCCATCACCAAGACCGATCTCGTCGATGCCGCGCGGCGGGCCACCGTCGAGGAGGAGATCGCCATCCTGCTTGCCGGCACGGCGCTCGAAGGGGCACCGCGCGTCGCCGTGTCATCAACGACCGGCACCGGGCTGGACGCGTTGCGGCAGGCCATCGAGACGAAGCTTGCGGGCTATCAACGGAACGCCCCGCTCGGCTACTTTCGCTTGCCGGTGGATCGCGCCTTCGTCATGCAGGGACACGGAACGGTCGTGACCGGAACCGCGTTGGCGGGCAGCGTGCACCCAGGGGACGCCGTGCGCATCCTCCCGAGTGGAGAAGAAATGCGGGTGCGTAGCGTACAAGTGCACTCCAGCGAGGTGGCAGAGGCCACCTACGGGCAGCGCGTCGCCCTGAACCTCGCCGGCGTGGCGCGCGCCGCGGTACGTCGCGGAGACGTGATCTGCGACCCGCGGCTCGACCGGGCGACCGATCGTCTCGACGCCTGGGTCGAGGTGCGCCCCGCCGCGGGCCGGGCGGTGGACAGCCACGAGGTGGTACGCCTGTACATCGGCACCGCTCAGGTCCTCGGCAAGCTGGTGCTGCTGGACGGGCGCCAGCAACTGGCACCACGACAAGCCGCCTACGCGCAGCTCGTGCTCCGTGAGCCCGTGCACGCCTGGCGCGGCGATCGCTTCATCCTGCGTAACCAAAGCGCGCAGCGCACCATCGGCGGCGGGGTCGTGGTCCATCCGTTCGCGCACCGTCACCGCCGCGGTGCGACGGCTGTCGCCGTCCTCGAACACTTGCACCGGGCCACGAGCGCGGGCGACGCCGTGCGCGCCCTACTGGAAATCGAACCTGACTTCGCGGTAGCGCCGGAATTTCTCGGCCAGGCGGGAGCGCTGCCCTTCGATCTGGTGCGCGCCGTGTTGCGCAGTCATCCAACGCTGCGCGCGCTGCCTGATCTCGACACGATGACGGCGTGCACAACACGCGAAAAGTGGGAGGCGTTGCGTCAGGCGGTCGTGCAGACGCTCACGGCTTTCCATAAGGAGGCTCCGCTAGTCCCCGGAATGGAGATGGAGTCGCT